>JBFEWG010000041.1:0-14164 GCA_041546465.1 Sulfurimonadaceae bacterium | reverse complement strand
GCCATGCTTATCCTTGTCTTTGTTTATGTTTTTTAGTTTTGCAGATTACTCTGACAATACCTTTACGTTTGATGATTTTACAGTCATCACACATCTTCTTTACTGAAGCACGTACTTTCATGTAGGCATCCTTCTATATTAGTGCTTGCTGTTTCTAGGCGTCTTGCCTGTGGCTGACGCCAACCCTTGTATAAGCATAGTTTTGTTTATACAAACGCTCCATAATGAATCAAAACAGTCCAAGCGGACGCGAATTATACTCAACTGAAGGTTAAACTTTTATTAAGAATAGATTTGATAGCACACTTTTCTATGGATTCAAAAGTGTCTCAATAGGCACAGGCTCTCCCAGATGAAAACCTTGGAGAAAATCTATTCCCATCTTTTGCGTATAATCCATGACTTTTTCATTATGAATAAACTCTGCAACAGTCTTGATCTCAAGCTGTTTTGCAAAATCCACGATCGTATGTGAAATTATCTGAGAGTTTGGGTCATGGTCGATCAGCTTGATAAGAGAACCGTCTATTTTGATATAGTCGACGTTCAACTGCATCAAGTAAGCAAAATTGGAATACCCTGTCCCGAAATCATCTATGGCGATCTGACAACCAAGCTCTTTTAACTCCGCTATCAGCGTGATCATCTCATTGAAGTTCTCAATCCCTTCGGATTCTACGATCTCAAGGATGACCCTTGAATGCATCTTATATTCAAGCATTTTCTCCTTAAGAAGCTCCATCGTCTCGACATGCATCAGGTCTTCAACTGAGAAATTTATAGAAAAGGATTTTTCAGGCAACTGTGAAAAGACCTTGAAAGCTGAATCCATCACCACCCTTGTGATCTTATGATAGAGTTTGGACTTTTTAGCGATATCCAAAAAGAAGTACGGAGATACGACCTTCGCCTCTTCATCGATCATCCTGACCAAACATTCATACTTGTTGACTTCCAGATTTTTTGCGTCCGAAATTGGCTGGACATAGACAACAATCCGATCATCATTCAATGCTGCTTTAAGACGCTTCGTCCATACTAGATTGTTCTCATACTGTTCGATCAGGTTCTCTGTCTCTTCATAGACCAGCGAATCCTTGCGAGTATTAATCGCATGATTAAGGGCTATCGATGCATGCGTCAATGCGTTCTCACGTGTGTAGGTAAGCCCTGCTGTGGCATGAATATTAAAGGAATCCTCTTCTATATGAACGATATAATCATCGATCTTCTGAAGGACCTCGCTACAAATCTCGCTAAAAAGCGTGACATCCACATTTTCTCCTACGAGCAGACCAAACTGTCCGGATGAGAGACCGTATATTTTTACACGTCCCTGATCAATGAAGCTGTTAAGTAACTCGGCCGTCTCTTTGAGTGTATGGTTACCGATGTCGTATCCATAATAATCTTTGATCACATTAAAGTTATCAAGTTCGACCAAGGCAAATTTAGGTGAATCGAGTTCTTTGATATCCTCTTCCAGCTTTGTACGGTTTGGAAGTCCAGTGATGACATCGGTCGTCTGTCGTGCGATCTGTTCTTGCTGCTTGATGATCTGAGTAATATCATGTCCAATACCCATATATTCTATGGTATTGCCGTTTTCATCAAAGATCGGAACGATCACCTCTTTAAGGTAATAGGACTCTCCTGTCTTTGATCTGTTTTTGACAACCCCTTTCCATACCTTTTTCTCATGCAAGGTCTTCCATAGGTTTCCAAATGTCTTTTGATGCATATCAGGGTGACGTACAACATTATGAGAGTGTCCCATCACCTCTTCTTGACTATACCCGGATGCTTTGTAAAACTCATCATTGACATAGGTAATCTTTCCAAAGGGGTCTGTCTTACTGACGATCGCACTTTCATCTACAGCATACTTGTAACGCTCAAGCAAAATCGTATATTCCCGGATATTGGACAACATCTTCTTAAATGCATCGATAATGGCACCTGTCTCAGGCTCTGTACGAATTGAGTTGAACTCGATCTCTGTCCCAAGCTGATACCGCTTTACTTTTTTGGCAATCTGTCCAAGTGGGCTCAACAATCGGCGGGTTATCAAGGCAAATACTAAAAAGATGACTGCCAATAGTGCCAGATAGTCAATGATACTTGCCCTGACCTCATCAAAACCTTTATTAAAATCATCAAGCTTATAACTGACATCAAGTAAACCAACCTCACTGTTAGTATAAGGGTCTTTGATCGGGTAAGTGATGTGGATATGACCAGGACTTTCATCATAACCTAAAGAGAAAATTTCTTTTCCATTAATTACGACCTTTAACGCATTAAGATCGTGGAATTTGATCGTATCCTCACATAAGGTACGAATCTCATCTGTCAAGCCTACAGAATGATAGCCTTCTATAAAAGGTGTGATGGTTTGAGCAATAAGCCGTGCCTTTTCTTCTTCAGAAGCAAGCATTCTTTCTTGGAACATCGTCGAAAAAACAACATATAAAAATGCCAATACAAGCATTGAAACAGATATAAAAGCAATAGTTATTTTGAATGTTAACGATATTTTTTTCATTCTACAGTTTTTGCAATCCTATAAAAAATTGGTGTGAATTTGATTCCATATTCTTGTAATACTGATTTATTCAGATAGATATATGTCTTTTCTTTGACAAAAAGACTGACTAAAGTATTATAAACAAACTCTTTGTAGTTATAGCCAAAACAGATACGCTGACTCCTCTTGGCATGCTCAAGTACTTTTTTCATCTTCGGTAAAGAGGCATCAAAGATATAATATGACGCTACACTTGTTGTCGTATCAAAGTCGTTGATATTCTCAAGTCGTACCTCTAAGTTCGACGTTCCCAGCTTGTCTTTATACTCTAGATTGATCATCTCTTTTAACTGCTGTGCAGCTGCATGCTGTTCACCTGTATGAACAATAGAGAGTATCAATGTATCTCCTGTTGCCTTTTTAGAGATATCCTTATCCAGCAACATGATCTTTGGAAAAATACTTGCCTGTGCTTTTAACAACAACGGGTCGACACTAACAGCCATCAAATCAATACAGATGAGAAATAAAACTATCAACCGCATGTTAGAACCTTTGCTCTAAACGTACAAGAAAGTTTATGCCCTCTTGCCTAAAGTCATCTGGATATGTATTCTCCGGTGATGGAAGATAATATGTCGTATCAAAAATATTTTTGATACTTAAACTGATTGTCGTGTCACTCTGTTTATGTGTATACATAGCTGACAGGTCAGCCGTAATATAATCATCTACATCTTCTCTCGTATCACTTATGACCCGCCCTTTTTCACCGACATACTTGATCAAAGGCGAGAGACTGAGCTGTTCATTGATATTATATATGTAATATGCTCTTGCCATATGTTGTGCACTATTTGCCAAAGCACCTGAGACATTGCTGCCATCGACATATGAATAGTTCAAATAGAACTGATCGTTTTCACGAAAATGCGTCTTTAACTCTGTTTCAAACCCATACAGTTCATTGTCACCTCGGTTCGTAAACGTACGTGTAGTGTCTTGTGCGTGGATCTGATCTTTGTTGTTAAGATAAAAAGCGTTGATCTTTACATCATTTCCTATGCCAAACTTATGAATATAGGCGGCCTCATAAGCATCGACGGTTTCCGGTCTGACATTCGGATCCGCACTGAAGTAATGATTTCCAACCAAATACTGCTCACGCCAGGAAGGCTCGCGGTAAGAGCGCGTGTACATGAGTTTATATATATTCTCATCATCATAACGATGTACGACAGCGATACGGGGACTGAACTGATCTTTGACATCACTGTAATGATCGAACTTTGCACCGATTTGTAAAGATATCTTCTCATCCAGATTGATTAGGTCATCCGCGTAAAATGATGAATGCTCGCGTCTATCTGTAGATAAAAGGTCTGTATCCTGGTAACCATTCATCGCTGTCTTTGCCGTGTTATCTTTCACTCGACTTTGGGAAAGTTCAACTCCGGTGGTGATTATATGATCCTCAAATGTAGATATCTTGAATTCAACACGTTCTTTAAATGTCTGTTCCGTGTAATTGACAAAAAAATACATACCATTAGGCATCATCATGGTAGGACGCATAACTTGATTTTGCAACTCTCGCCACTCATCAAAGTAACTTACAGAAAGTGTCGCTTTGATATCTTTGCTAATGTCAAGCTCGTACCCTGCTTCAAGAAAATTATTTTGAACATCCAGATAGTCAGAGGTGTCATTGGTAAGAGTAAACGGCTGACCATAACCGACACCGCTTTCATTCATAGCGAATCTGCTTTTAAAATAAAACCCTTTATAAATCGCATTGACGCCTAAAGCATAGTTTTTCAACCACAATGGAGCATACTCTGTATTGCTAGCTGATGGCAAACGGTCTGGCCACGCATGAAGTTCCTTATCATGGCGCTGATAGAACAGGTCACTGCTCAGTTCTAAATCACCTTCTTTATAGGCCGCGACAAAACCACCCATCATATACTCGTCGGATCCAAAAGCAGCAAAAATATTTTTTTCTTTTTCCAACCCATCATCTCTGTTTGCCTTAGTGATGACATGAATAGATCCGGCATAGGCATTGACAGAGCTTAAAAGCGATCCTGGACCACGAACAATCTCAATACGCTCGATGATATCAACAGGCATATCAAGGTATTGGTTGTAGGCGCCAAACATCTGATCATTGACAACGACACCATCGATAATCAGTTTTGACTGTCCCATTGCATAAGGGTTTGATCCGCGGAAAATAGGATTTTTTACCCCTGCCATACCAACAGAAATATCAACACCCGGGACCAGACCTAATGCTTCCCTTAAAGACAGGATGCCCAGTTTCGTCAACTCTTTGTTCTGCAGTACTGAGACGACATAAGGCATATAGTCGACATTCTGCTTAGTCTCCTGCGCGATTTCAGAGTACTTCTGCATATCAGACTCTAATGAGAGGAGAAGATCTGATTCCATATCCTGTTCTGCACATAACGCCGTTGCCAATAACATTGAAAACATACATTTTTTAATCATTATGAATGCCATCCCCTTTATTATTACAAACTATTATAACACTGGATCTTTAAAAACCTCTATATCAGGATGTCATAACTTTAATCAGGCCTGGACAATAAAAAGCCATTTCACTTAATTATAAAGAATCTTCGAAAATCTCTTGACAAATCTCTATGTTTTACCTATAATTTCGACCTCTTAAACATTCCGGATTAGCTCAGCGGTAGAGTAGGTGACTGTTAATCACTTGGTCACTGGTTCGAATCCAGTATCCGGAGCCACTTTCACATAAACCCCATAAATAAGAACAATTCAACACTAACTTATAATGATTGTGCCCAAACTGTGCCCATTTGTAACTACACTATACCCTTTAGAAACACCGCTCTTTTCTTATCTTTTTGCTTTCTGTATTTAGCATACATCTGCAAGGTCATAGAGGCATCACAATGTCGCGACATATGAGAGCTATAAGATATCTTCATTCGGACTACTTAATACAAGAATGGACGTTGATAAAGATGAACCTTTCAGGCTACCCTGCAGTCGTCTCTTTCAAAAATCTTGAGAGTTCTTTAGCCAGCAGCAAATGATCGATAGGTTTAGAGACATGGGAGTTCATCCCGGCTTGAAAATACACTTCTACATCTTCCTTCATCGCATTTGCTGTCAAAGCAATGATAGGGATAGTATGTTTCTCGGTGTGCTCTTTACGGATTCTTTTTGTCGCTTCCACCCCATCCATATTCGGCATATTGATATCCATCAAGATCAAATCAAACGCTTCCTTTCTAAAAGCGTCTACTGCTTCCTCTCCGTCATCTACGACCTTATACGTGATACCCATATCATCAAGCAGGATTTTTATCAGCATCTGATTGGTCTTGTTATCTTCCGCAACCAGCACATGACCTTCGAACTTATATTCTCTCTCCTCTACCTCATCGTCAACACCTTTCTTCGATTCAGGTGCGTTGATATAGAATGAAAAGAGGCTTCCCTTCTCAAGCTCACTCTGCACACTGATCTCTCCTCCGAGCAGTTCCACCAGTTTTTTAGAGATGGTCAAGCCTAGACCTGTCCCCCCATAACTTCGGGTAGTAGATGATTCAGCCTGTTCAAAAGCGTTGAAAACACGTTTTTGTGCTTCCTCACTGATACCAATGCCCTCATCACGGACCGACACAAAGAGTTGTGAATCCTTATACTGAAGATCGATTGTAATAGCCGAATCCTGAGATGAGAACTTTATGGCATTGGAAATGAGATTGGAGATTACCTGCTTGAGACGCAAAGGATCACTGCTTATGTACTGTGGCACACTGCTGTCAATGTTCAAATTCAGCTGAAGGTCTTTTTCATCCAGGATCGATGCATAGAACTTTGTCAGCTCTTTAAGTTGCTGATGCACATCAAAATCGATTGTTTCAATATCCAGCTTACCGTCTTCGATCTTGCTGATATCGAGTATATCATTGATGACACCCAGTAAAGAACCGGATGCATTTTGCACCGTCGTGATATATTCCAGTTTTTTCGGATCCGTCTCATCTTTTCTCAACAAATTGATAAATCCTATGATGGCATTTAACGGTGTACGAATCTCGTGACTCATACTGGCCAAGAAAGAGGACTTCGCTTTATTCGCACTCTCTGCCTGTTTTTTTGCTTCAACAAGGCTATCACTAAGCTCTTTACTATGTTCCAAAAGTGTGTTGATTTCTTTGTTCTTATCCCTAAAGGATGCCGCCGCTTTTGTCAAGGCTCCGACTTCATCATCGATATGATAAACAGGGACAATGGCATCCTCATTTCCTTTGGAAAGCTCATCAAAGGATTCTGTCAATTGGCTGATCGGACGAATGACACTGCGCGCAACAAGGAAAGTGATCAGAACCATAATTACAAGAGATATACCTCCCGTAATACTTAAATTCTGTATTGATGTCGTAATCTGATCATTAAAATCGACCTCAATATGTTCAAGTGTCTTCTGGGAGGAATCACTGATAAGATTAGCCTGATAGAGTACTTCATAGGATTCAGCTGCCATGACGACATTGACCAAAAACAGATAACTGCGAATATGCTGCACCTCTGCAACGATCACCTTGGTGAATTTATCTACCTTCTCCTGGATAATGCGTATCTCAGAACGTTTACTCTCGTTTTGTTCTTTCTCAAGAATATTTTTGATGCTGGCATTGAGCTTTTTAATACTGTTTTTTATCTTTTTTATATACATGTTCTCTAGAGAATCAGCATAATACAGAGCCATTTTATCGACATTATGCAGATTATCTAATAGTTCATAACTTATACGGATATTCTCAATACTTTCTTCAGAGGCATACTCAAGAATCCGTGTCCGTACATCTTCAATCAAGACTTTCTGCTCTTTTTTAAGCGTTTTACGCGCGAGTATCTGTTCTTCAAGCTCTTGAAAGGTCGCAAAATATTTTTCAAGATGGATATTGATGAGGCTTAAGTTCTTTGTCACGAGAAGGTCATTATGAACCTTAGTCTCATCAATGTGTGTCTTGATCTTTACATATAACTCATGAGCCTCGACCAAAGAGCTCTCTAGTCCGGTATAAGTAAACTTCTGCACACTTCCCTTGAGCATCTCGACATCTTTGGCCAATGTGATATTTTTATTGGCAAGTTCACTGATCCGTCTAAAATCCTGAAAACTTTGAGACAATTTCGTCAATGTGCTATAACCTGTCCATCCGATAAAAATGAGGAATGAACTTGACAGCAACGATAGAAAATAGATCTTCCGTCTCAGTTTCACATGCTTAAAAATCACTAAACCTACCTTTTCATCGTGTCAAAACGAACTCATTCCATTTGTTCAGACTGTAATCATAGTTTGGCATAACCGTGTTCCATACAGCTATGTTCTCATGACGGCGTATGTAAGACCCCCCTGTACGGATTTCGCCTTTTTTGACCGATATCTTGCCGTCTGTACCCTGCAGGTCTGTCTCGGCTGGCTTACCTTCATACCAGTAATCCCACTCTTGAGAACTCATCTGTTTACGAGCGCGTTCAGGATTGGAAATATAATATCCCTGACGTGCGATGAAGGCCCCCGCCCAACCTGACAACCACCAGTTCATAAACTGATAGGCCGCATCTTTTCTCTCTCCTTCACAGGCACTTGAAAGACATTGTACTCCGTGCCATGCCCTGTAACCCTCTTTTGGTGCAGCATAGATACAGGGAATGCCCATACCGTTTAAGGCCGATACTGCCGGAGAAAACATACTCTCGATATCGACTTCATTTTTAGCCATCAGGTCGATCGAATGAGGTACTGACGACCAGACTCCCCGAAAGTGACCTTTTTTCTTATACTCTATCAATATTGTAAACAACTTGTCGATTTCAGCACGGGTCATATTGCCAATATCTTTAAACGTCATCAAACCTTTTGCCTCGACTGCCAATGCAGCATCAAAGATCCCGATCGTCGGTTCATTCACCAAAGCGACACGACCATGGTTCTTCTCGTCCAACAACCATCCCCAGCTTTCAGTCTCATAAGGCACACCTTTTGGTATGACAGCGCTGTTATAGCCGAAAGAGTCCACATTATGCACATAAGGCACAAAACTTATCTCTTCTGTCGGGCTTGAACCCAGACTTCCGTCTTTCTGAATAAACAACACCTTGTTCGGAGAGTCACCTGCCCCTATCTTGGCCTCTGGCGTTATCTTCCCTGTCTTGGAAAGATTATTAATCTCGTCCCAATACGTCAGTCTTTTGATATCGATAGCCTGGATGGCATCTGCCTCCCATAATGGACGGATACTGTTTGACCATTGTTCATAGATGTCAAAAGAGCTGGGATCAAGACTCGCCTTTAACATCACCTCAGCACTGCCGCCAGGATAAAACTCGATATTAATACCAAGGTCTTTTTGCGCCTTGAGTCTTATCTGCTCCTGAAGAGTCACATGCGTACCCAGTACTTTTATAGTCGGATATTTGTTCCTTGCATGCAAGATAGAAGGAAATGTGATTGTTGCAGCTGTAACTGCACCTATGCCGGCACTTGTTTTAAGGAATTCTCTACGGCTTATCTCTGACATAGTGACCTCTTTTCTCAATATTATAAGATTCTATTATCTCTTAACTTTGATAGTTCTTTGAGCTGTCACATAAAAACTATTATCAATATTTTTTAATCCGGATCTATTTTGATATCCGTTACCTTACTCTTCTATCACCTTCTTGATCTTATGCATGATGCCCAGTTCACCTGCAGGAAAATCATATGTGTTCAGTTCCTCCAGGGCAAGCCATCGCGCGTCTGAATGTTCATTCAGAACAAACTCCTGTTCTGCTTCGTTCAAGCTGGCTGTAAAGAAATGAAGGACAAACTCTTTATGTTGATAGAGAACCTTCTCACAGCCAAGATAGAGCTCTATGCTGATATCCAGCTCCAGCTCCTCTTTGATCTCACGTACACCGCATGCCTCCAAGCTCTCGTTCTCTTCCAGTTTTCCCCCGGGAAATTCCCATTTGTCCGGCATCGGTTTATCCGCAGCTCTTTTTGCGATAAGAAACCTCTTCTTGTGATCAATAATGACAACGCCGACAGCGACAACAGGTTTATTGCTCATTACTCACACCTTATTTATACATTCAAATCACTATCTGCTTTTTTCGGTAATATCACAGTAAAGTTTGCCCCTTTTGATGTGTTCCGCACACTCAATCTTCCACCGATATGTTTTTCAATGATCATCTTGGCCATATAAAGTCCCAGCCCTGTACCGTTTTTGGACTTACTACTGAAATAGGGTTCAAACACCTTTTCGATGATCCTATCGTCTATGCCTCCGGCATTATCTTCTATATTGATGACAGCATTGTCCCGGTCGCTATCGATTCTGATCCAGATATGGCGCTCATCTTTGCGCTTCTCCACCAGTACGTCTACCGCATTGTTAATGATATTAATAAGAGCCTGAACAATCTCATTCGTATAAGTCTGCAACACTTCTTCCCTGGACATCTCAACATTCAGTTTCACTTTATCCTGGGCAAGCCTTGGTTCAATAAAATTTTTAAGGCGATCGATAAGGGCTGAAACAGCGATCTCTTCCATAGCCTTATCCGGCTTAAAATAGGTCTGAAAATCATCGATCGTATCGGAAAGATAGACCATCGTATCGGAAATCTTCTCAAGTATCCTGTCACACTCGCTGGGTTCATTTCCGGACATCATCACCTTTAAGCGCTCATTCGTGATCATCAGTGTTGTGGTTGACAGGGGCTGACGCCATTGATGGGCGATCATACTCATCATCTCACCCATCGTCGCCAGACGGGATTGCGTGATCATCAACCTTTCCTGCTCGGTGATCTTGGCGACCTTCATTGCCACCCTGCTCTCAAGTGACTCATTGAGTTCTTGCAGCTCTTTTGTCTTCTGTGCGACCTTTTCCTCAAGCTCTTCATTGAACTGGGAGAGCTTTTTTTGTTGTGCCGTAATTTCCTGTTCAAAATCGATAATCTTTTTGGTATATGCCCGGAAAAATAGACTCGCGATGATCAAACCCAGTACGGAACTGATAATCGCTGTCTCTGAGAGTTGCAGGTCATGTACTGCATTCGTCGTAAGAATAACAACAAGCGATAAGATCGTTATCACTCCACCTGCACGCAGGCCTCCCGTGATGTATGCAGCAAAGGTCAGCAGGTAAAACCAGATGATCCTGAACTCATCATGAGGGACAAAGATCAGTGCCGAAATAAAATTGGCCATGGCTGCAGCATACATCAAATATGCATTTTGAAGGTAGTTCTCTTTGGGACCACGAAGACGTACCATCAGTACAATGGAGATGATAGTCAGAATATAATTGGAAACTGTCTGAACAATGCCCAATGGATCGATACCCAGCGTGCTTAGAAGACCAAAAATAAAGGTAAAAATTGCCATGACTAGCAGTACCGTATTGATTACACGGTACTGAAACTTTAAAAGTACCTCGTCGCTTCCGAATGAATGACCGCTCTCAAACAGTCTTGCTAGGAAAGAGGTTTGTTGTTGATCCATAATCACCCTAGGCCTAAAAGGCTTTTTCTGATTATACATTCTTAATTCTTATGAAAGAAGAAACAGTTCGGCTTGATAAAACCTAAAGATGCGACACCTTCAACAAGTCATAGGCATAAGGTCTAAGCACCTAAAAGATAAACAAAGCCAAAAGCAGTTGCCGAAGCTCCTATAAATATCGAACCGAACATAAAAGATGAGATAAGCTTGATGATGGGCTGATACGTCCATTTGATCAGTAAGATAACACCAGAACCTATGAGTGAAGGGACAAAGGTGTAGATAAGAACTTCTACCAGACCAAACCCTTGAGGCAGATATACAAAGTAGGCAATCAAAGCATCAAAAATGATAAGAATAAGGAAATAGGTAACAAGATACCGAATTGTCTGAAACTGTTCAAAACATTTTGACACCTCTACCTTCTCTGTAATGATACACTTCATATCAGAAAAACTCGCATCCCTGAGTGACTTCTCTTCACAAATAAAGAAGACAAAAAGACTGAAGAAAAGTCCGCCACCCATCAACAACATGACTACATCCATTCATATGCTCCCAAATCTATAATAAATTATTATATCTTATTATAATAATATATAATACTATATACTTAAAGTAATTTTATGAAAGAAAATTCTTTTTGCCAAAGATTTAAAAAAAATATTTAAGTCTAGATGGATTAATAGTGCGTTATATTATTTGAATTATTTATACTATGGAGTCTGTTATGAAGATAGGTTCACTCTGTTTGAGCATTAGTCTGATCCTTCCTATTTCCCTGTCTGCTGATGTGAACAAGGGTAAATTCCTGTATGATGAAGAGAAGTGTTCCAAATGTCACAGTCATGACATTTTCACACATGAGGACCGTAAAGTAAAAAACTACAAACGCTTAAAAAAGCAGGTCAAGTGGTGTGCTTTTCAAAATGATGCCCCCTGGTTCGATGATGAAACCGATTATGTCATCCATTATCTTAATCACTATTTCTACAAGTATCCTAAAGAGGACTGACCTCTTTATCATCTCATTCTCACTTTAACTCCACAATTACAAACTAAACTATACTCATCACTTAGGAAATACATCAGTTATTTTTTAGTAAAATATTATAATTATAATAAGTTAGGAAAATTATGAACAACATAAAAAGACTCTTTTTTATAAAGTTTTTTATCTTTACGATGATATTTGCCTCTACGGCTTCTGCTATTGAACTTGACTGGTTACACGACTATGACCAGGCTTTGGCCCAGGCGAAACAAGAAAAAAAAGATATCTATCTTTTTATCGGTGCGGACAAATGCAGGTTTTGCAAGATGTTTAAAGAGAACACGCTTTCAAATAAAGATTTAATGCAAAAGCTGAGAGAAGAGTACATCTTGGTCTATCTCTCGAGAGATCAACATAAAATACCAAACTGGTTTGAGACAAAAGGAGTCCCACGACACTATTTTCTTGACGAAAAAGGGAATATTTTCCATGATACCTGGGGCGGTAGAGAACTCAAAGGTTTTTATGATGTTTTGGATGAAGCGGAATTGAAAAAAGAGTGGTCGGATAAATAATGGTACTCGGACTGTATCCGAAAGGGATACAGTAATGATGACTACATTTTAAATTCAGTCACCCAAAGGTCATGCAGATTACAAAAACTCAAAGCATACAACTCGGTATGCTCACCCTTGATTTCATAAGTCGAAATAGCTTTCTTGTCCTGCTTTGGAAAGAACACCTGTTCACCAAGTACTTCTCCCGAGGCTGTGACCAAGGTATGTTTGACGATATAATGCATTTCTGCCATCCCGTGCTTGGTCTCTATCGTAACGTTCTTTCCATCGACAGTGACGACAGGGGCATGACTTCCTGCTTTACCTTCCCATCTTCCCGGTTCCTCTGCAGAGTATGCAAAGATATTCTTAACACTGTTCTCTTGTGCGATAGCAGGTATAGCTGTCGTAGCAAGAAGACTACCTGAAACGAGCGCGGATGACTTTAAAAAATCTCTACGGTTTTTCATTGTTTACCTTTATAAATAGCTTGAATGAAAAGTATATCAGGTAAATCTCAAGTCTAAATAAATCCATCGCCAAAGCGATTCATCTTTAGCCTGTGTTTATTCTTCGTTATCATCCTGATAAGCATTGATAAAGCCATCGATTAAAAGGTCGAGTGCTTCACGGGTATCTGCAAAAGGCTCATATCCTTCGATCAGCTTGTGTTCTAGATAGGTATAGGCGAAAGTTTCAATATCACCTTTTCGTTTTGTAATCACCTCTTCACCCAGCTTCACCTGGATGTCTATCGCCTGAGACTCTTCTATGCCAATCGATTCAATCTTGACCACAAAGACAGAAGCATCCGTCTGGCCAAAAACAAATCCGGCTTTTTCCAGTTTATCTTGCACTCTTTTCTTCAGTGTCTCTTTCTGCTCTTGTGTAATGAACTCTGCCTCACTCGAAAAATAGAGGTTTAACGAATGGACATTATCAAGTGTGTAATAGGATTGAGCAAAAATCTGAACACTCACAAGCAGTAGTAACAGTATCTTTTTCATTCCTGCTCTCCTTCAGTGAAAAGAGTCAGGGCGTCATCCATATTCTCCATATATTCCTGCTTTTTCATATAGGCAACCGTCGTCAACAATGTTTTTTCATTGGAAGGGTCGACAAAATACACAGCAGGGATAAGCGGTGCATAGAATGCTTCAGGGTACTTCCCTTTGTCCTTATATTTGTCGATCACGACAGGAATAAAGTCCTTTTTCACCTGAGCTTTAACCTCAGATGACTTCAAAGTCTTCCTTTCAAACTTTTTACACCATGGGCAGTAATCACCGACAACGACAACCATGATCATCTTATTTTGTTCTTTCGCGGTTTTTAACGCTGTCTTGTAATCTCGCAGATAATTGACTTCTGATGCAAAATCATCGATCTTTGCCGAGAAAAGAAGTGAAAACATCATCACCGATAATAAAAAAACTTTCATCTGATTCCTTCTAAATTAAACTGATATTATAAAGAAATTAACTCAAAAACTTATTACAAAAATAAACTGATTT
>JBFEWG010000171.1:0-3396 GCA_041546465.1 Sulfurimonadaceae bacterium | reverse complement strand
GTGGTTCCACTCACGCTCTGCCAGGTCACCGGCTTCAACCGCACATCTGAAACGTGCCATGACATCTTCATCGACAAAGAACTTTTTCTCAGGGTCAAAACCGGCGGCTTCTTTAGCCTTAGCGATGACCTCTTCACCAAGCGGAGCACCGTGTGAGTGATGAGAACCTTCAAGCTCACCGGCACCTTTGGCGATCTTTGTGTTTGCGATGATCAACGAAGGCTTATCGGAAGCCTTGGCACTCGTGATCGCAGCATCTATCTCCTCATAATTATGCCCATCGATCTCTTGGACATCCCACCCCTGAGACTCAAAACGCATATGTATATTTTCAGAGATACTAAGATCGGTTGATCCTTCGATCGTGATATTGTTGGAATCATAAATCACAATAAGGTTATCTAGCTTATTATGACCTGCGATCGAACAGGCCTCATAAGAGATGCCTTCTTCCAAATCACCATCCCCGCATAGACAGTAGACGTAATGATCAATAACCTTTGCCGTCTCTGAGTTTGTCTGAGCTCCAACAAACTTAGATGCCATGGAAAAACCGACCGCATTAGCAACACCCTGTCCCAAAGGACCTGTCGTAATCTCTATACCTTCTGTATGACCATATTCAGGGTGTCCTGGTGTCTTCGAATCAAGTTGACGAAAGTTTTTAAGGTCTTCCAACTCCAATCCATATCCCCATAGGTAATAAAGTGAGTAGATAAGCCCTGTGCCATGTCCTCCTGAAAAGACTAAACGGTCACGGTTCAGCCATGAAGGGTTTTTTGGATTATGTGAAAGGTGTTCGCTAAGCACTACTGCAATATCCGCAAGACCCATTGGAGCCCCAGGGTGACCTGAGTTGGCTGCTTGAACCATATCCGCTGCTAAAAATCGAATTGAATCTGCCATCTTTTGACGCATCATTTTTCCTTGTAATTGTGATCGATGTATAGACTAAAAAACACGCCTATGCCTTTTAGTCTATACAGCTTATTTATGTCGTACCAGATACTCTGAGAGTATCGACGAAAGTTCCTGATAAAGATTTCCATCAAAGGATTCAAGTTGTTCACTTAACTCTTCAGCCAGATCATTCGCCTCGTTCACCGCCTGTTTGAGACCAAGCAGTGTCACAAATGAGTTCTTGTCACCATCATTCTGTGTTGTCTTGCCTGCTTCTTCTGAGCTTTGTGTGACATCGAGAATATCGTCTTGGATTTGAAACAATAATCCCAGTTTGATTCCAAAATCATAGAGTTTCTCTTCAAGCTCTTTTTCACCGGTGATGATCGCTCCCATCTTAAGTGAAGCGGCAATAAGTTTGGCTGTCTTATTGGTGTGCAATATTTTGACCTGATCAAGGCTGAGCGGCTGATTTTCAAAATAACAGTCTATTGCCTGTCCCAGTACCATACCACCTGCTCCCCCATTGGATGCGAGTGAACGGATAAGTTTAACACGAACCTCATCCGAGAATGAAGCCGTGGAGAGGACTTCAAAGGCATAGGTATTGAGTGCATCGCCCGCAAGAATAGCCGTCACTTCATCATACTTGATATGAAGCGTCTGTTTCCCACGCCGTAAATCAGCATCATCCATCGCCGGCAGGTCATCATGGATCAGAGAGTAGGTATGTAAAAGTTCTATCGCATAAGCAGCGGCATAAGCCGATTCAAGAAGCAGAGAGTTTTTAGCTCTGACAACAGCCAATAAAAGTAACGGACGAAAACGTTTACCGCCCGCCAAGAGCATCTCATGCAACGCCTCTTCGTAATAAGGGTGAAAGCTCGGAACGTGAGGAAGGTGTGACAATAAATATGCTTCAAAAGCTTTAATGCTTTCTTTCGTTTGTGCCTGCAATATAACCTACTCTTACATTAAATATTCATTGAATGAGATTATACATATCATTTACTGTTATTATGCTTTTGTATCAACAGTTTTTATTTCGGGAAATGTATAAAAAAATCGAATCCATCTCTCTTGAAAAGCAGAAGGACCATCCTCGCGTGACTGGATTTCTCTTGTGACAATACCGTTCGGATATCGCCTAATGTCTTGACAGGTTTGCCCATAACATACAGGAGCTTGTCCCCTTTTTTGATCTCGTACTTCGGATTGTCTTTTTTGACGCTTAGGTTCTCATCCAGTTCAAGCCCGAAAAGATCAAAGAAACTATCCGGGACAAGGCCGCCGCCAAGACGCTTTTGCAAGGTCGCTTCAATCTTCAGTTTTTCATGGTCTCTCATAACCACAAAACGATGTTTGCTTCCCGGTGCAGCAAAGAGAATACGCTTACTGACCTGGGCTGCACTTTGTGCTTTTTTACCATTCATCGAGACAATAATATCCTCTAACAAAAAAGGTGAGTCTGCAAAGAATGGATTGACCTCGACCACCCGAACACCCTCTTTATCTGCGAGACGGATGCCTATATCACCATAGACAATCTTTTTAGACCTTAAAAAATGACGGATGTAGTCCTTGTCTATTACTCCATTACCGGTAGAAATCCCCAGGAGACCGCAGCAAGTACCTGTGACCAATGCATTAGCCTTTAGAGGCTTTGAGAATTCTGCAAGATGGTTAAGTCCTACCTGTCCATGCAGAAACCTTCCTTCATGCACCTCTTCGGGCAAGACACCTGCGAGCTCTTCAGGCTTATTATCATAAAACTTGAAAACATGCCTGAACTTCTTTGGTGATTTGATTAGGTTGAGACCAAGAAAAGGGTCTCGCTTGATTATAGCCTGAGAAGGGACCTCTTTGGAATAGAAGATAGCATAGTCACTATCTACAGCCACTGCTTGTGTGGTGCCTACATCAATCAGACTGACCTGATATTTTAATTGACAGGATTTAAAATCTAAGGGTGCAGAAAAAAGTATTAAAGGAAGTAACAGGAGAAAAATATGGCGTATAGCCATTATTTTTGTCCAAATAGATCGCCAAGGTTGCCCATGCCACCGAACATCCCCATGGCGGAGTTTTGTTTGTCCGTCTCGACCATCTTGTTAGCATCATTGATACATGAGATAAGAAGGATCTGCAACGACTCTTTGTCTTCAAGAAGGGAATCATCGATGTTAACATCGATGACTTCTCCTTTTCCGCTCATCTTTATCTGAAGCATACCCCCGCCTGCTTTGGCAGTATACTCCTTAGATGCCATCTCGGCTTCCATTTTCTTTGCTTGTTCTTGAACTTGTTCGAGCATCTTGCTCATATCGCCCATGTTGCCAAACATAAAAAAAACCGCCTTTTATAGTTCGTCTAAAATTTCGTCTATATTATTATCGTCGTCTAGAAGAACGACTTTAGGTGCATATGTCTCAAGGTCTTTCTCATCATAAGTAGCGTAAGCAACGATAATAACCTTATCACCCTTATGTACCTTTC
>JBFEWG010000131.1:0-5399 GCA_041546465.1 Sulfurimonadaceae bacterium | reverse complement strand
TAAAAAAAATGTAGATACATTTTCAATATTTTTGCTTTTTTTTCTAATCAGAGTCTAATGTCACGAGCCTGTGATATGATTTACTCAATCTGTGAAGCTAATTTAAAAGTTTTATAGAAATAAACATTTTTTTTGTTACACTTTCGCACTTAATTACATTTTCCATATATATAGTAAGAACAAAAGGTAAACATTGAATTTAATCATTGTGGAATCACCGGCAAAAGCCAGGACCATTAAAAACTTTCTAGGTAAAGATTATGAGGTAATCGCTTCAAAAGGGCATATACGTGACCTGCCTAAATCACGCTTTGGAATCAAAGTAGGTGATGATGATGTCCTCACACCTGAGTATTCTGTCGCAAAAGAGAACGCACCCACGGTAAAAAAGATCAAAGAGCTTGCAAAAAAAGCAGACACTATCTATATCGCGACCGATGAGGACCGCGAAGGTGAAGCTATCGGTTGGCACATCGCCCATGCTATCAAAAAAGACCCGGACACGCTGCCGCGTATTGTCTTTCATGAGATCACTAAAACGGCTATCGCACATGCGCTTGAAAGTGCCCGTACCGTCAACATGGATATGGTCAATGCCCAACAGACCCGTCGTCTGCTGGACCGTATCGTTGGGTATAAGCTCTCTCCACTGCTTAGCTCAAAGATCCAAAAAGGGCTATCAGGCGGTCGTGTACAATCCTCTACTTTGAAGATCATCGTCGATAAAGAGCGCGAGATCAAAGCCTTTATCCCGCAAGAGTACTGGTCAATTGACGCTATCTTCAACACAAACATCGAATCGACATTTCACACCTATAAAAATGAGAAGATGGACAAACTCTCTGTCTCAAATGAGAAAGATGCCAAAGCTATCGTTGAAACACTCAAAGCTGAAGAGTTCACCGTAGCATCCATTGAGACAAAGAAGCGTAAGACCTCTACGCCACCACCGTTCATGACATCGACGCTTCAGCAGACCGCTTCATCCAAGCTCTCACTCTCACCAAAGAAGACGATGATGCTTGCACAGACGCTCTATGAAGGTGTTAAAACGCCGGACGGTACCTCAGGGGTTATTACCTATATGAGAACAGACAGTCTGAACATGGCAGCCGAAGCTGTTGAAGCTGCACGAACACTTATTGAAAACAAGTATGGCAAAGACTATCTTCCTAAAGAGGCAAAATCTTATGTCAAAAAAGCCAAAGGGGCACAAGAAGCGCATGAGGCTATTCGACCTACGATGCTTGAGTTCACACCCCAGATCGCAAAAGATTATCTTAAACCCGATGAGTTAAAACTATACACACTGATTTATAACCGTTTCCTTGCCTGTCAGATGACAGATGCCCAATTCGAACAACAAAGTATCATCTTCAAGAGTGAAAGCGCTGAGTTTAAAGCAAACGGCCGTAAACTTGTATTTGACGGTTTTTATAAAGTTGTTGGGGCTGATGACAAAGACAAGCTTCTGCCTACACTCAAAGAGGGTGAGACTGCTGATCTTACATCATTGACAACAGATCAGCACTTTACTGAACCGCCTTCACGTTATTCAGAAGCAAGCCTTATCAAAAAACTTGAAGCAGAAGGCATCGGCCGTCCATCGACATATGCTCCGACGATCTCAACGCTTCAGGCACGTATGTATATCGATATTGAAAAACGTCAGATTATCCCGACGGAGGTCGCTTTTAAAGTGACCGAGATGCTTGAAAAACATTTTACCGATATCGTCGATGCAGAGTTCACCTCCAATATGGAAGAAGTCCTTGATGAGATCGCTGATGAAGGAAAGGACTGGCAGAAGGTCCTGCATGATTTCTACTTCCCATTCATGGAGAAGATAGCAGAAGGTAAAGAGAAGATCAAAAGCCAGAAACTGGCAAAACCACTTGGCCGTAACTGTCCGAAGTGTGGTGAAGAGCTTCTGCTTCGCGGTGGACGTTACGGTAACTTTATCGCGTGTTCAGGTTTTCCAAAATGTAAATATACTGAACAGGTCGAAGCAGACGGTGAAACCGCTGCGCCTGTTGATGAAGAGAAAACGGAAGAGAAATGTGACAAATGTGGTTCAGACATGGTCATCAAAAATGGTCGTAACGGAAAGTTCCTGGCCTGTTCGGCTTATCCGGAGTGTAAAAACACAAAACCACTTGATGACGGCAATGCACCGACAACTGATGTACCATGTCCTGACTGCGGAGGAAAACTTCTTTTCAGACGCTCTCGCCGCGGTGCGTTCTGGGGCTGTGAGAACTATCCTGAATGTAAGTTCATCTCCAAATTTGAGCCAACGCTCAAAAAATGTGAACAAGAGGGTTGTGACGGTACCTTGGCTAAACGTACCTATAGAAACAATGAAGTCTATGAGTGTATCAAGTGTAAAAACCGTACACCACAAGAAGCGTCATAAAGCGGGTCTGTTATGAAAATCGGTATTCTCTCTGACACGCATTCAAAAATAGGTCGCGCTAAAAAAGTGATCGATCATTTGATAGAAAATGGTGCTGAGTACCTTGTTCATGCCGGTGATATCTGTGAAGTAGAAGTCTTGAACTACATGCTTGAGACAAAACTGCCTTATATCGCAGTCTATGGAAATAATGATGCCCATATGGTTCAGCATCACAGGGATTACAATCTTGTTCAGGAGCCGCATCTCTTCACGATTGACAAACACCAGTTCAAGCTGATGCACCTGCCATACTATATGAACCCGGATGCTGATGTTGTCATCTTTGGGCATACTCACAATTTTGAGTGTGACTACAAGCACAACACGCTTTTTTTAAACCCGGGTGAAGCCTGTGCCAGAAACAAACCGATCAGTGAATGTCTAATGCTGACAATCACGGAAAAGCACTACGCTGTCGAAGCCTATTCCCGTGCGATTAAGACACAGGAATGGAAAACTCAGCATATGAACTTTGAAAGAAACAAGTAATGAAAAAAATATTTTTATGCTCGATCTGTAATATTAACAGCGGTACCTGCAATGAGGATTGTAAGTTCTGTTCACAAAGTGTGAAGTACAGTGCAGATATCGAGCGCTATAAGCAAAAACCGATCGAAGATATCCTGAAAGAAGCAAAAGCTGCCGAAGCCTCAGGCGCCCTGGGTTTTTGTCTTGTTACCGCACAAAAGGGCCTGACCGATAAGACACTGAAGTTTGTCTGTGAGGTAGCAAAAGCAGTCAAAGCCGAGGTCCCTAGACTGCGCCTCATCGCGTGTAACGGAACAGCCTCGCTTGAACAGCTACTGACACTCAAAGAAGCCGGTGTAGCTGCCTATAACCACAACCTTGAAAGCTCTGAGCGCTATTATAAAGAGATATGCTCAACACATGGATGGCAAGAACGTTATCAGACCTGTGAAAATGTGAACAAAGCAGGGATGGTCCTCATTACCGGAGGGATATTCGGTATGGGAGAAACCCAGGAAGATCGTATCTCAATGCTTGAATCACTTGCTTCATTGAACCCGACTTCAGTGCCGATAAACTTTTATCATCATAACCCGGCTTTGCCTCTCAAGCCTAATGATCTTACTACGGATGAGGCACTTGACCTTGTACGGCTTGCTAAACAACTGATCCCCAATGCCGATAGGATTATGATCGCCGGCGGACGTGAGATGATGTTTAAAGAACGCCAGGCTGAGATCTTTGATGCCGGTGCCAATGCCATTGTCATCGGAAATTACCTTACAACTTCAGGCAGAGAACGTTCCAAAGACCTTGAGATGTTGGCAAACCTTGGACTGCAGATAGCAAAAAGTCCGGATGACAAATAAGTAAAGGAATAAGATGGCAGATAATATCAGTCTTGTATTGACACTTAGTGCCATCATCGCTTTCTCTCCTTTTCTGGCCAAGGTACTGAAAGTCCCGACAACCCCTGTTGAAATCATTTTGGGTTCATTATTAGCCTATGTCGGATTACTCCATGAGCATGAGCTCTTTGAGCTTGTCGCAGAGTTTGGCTTCTTGTACCTTATGTTTTTAGCCGGTACTGAGATCAACCTAAAAAAGATTCTACGCATTGACACAAGTATCTTGAACCGTGCACTTATATATCTTTCATTACTGTATTTTTTATCCTTTGTCAGTTCTATCTACCTGCAACTGAGTAATGTCTTTATTGTTATCCTGCCGCTTATCTCTGTCGGCCTTATTGCCACACTTAAAAAAGAATATGGCAAGGACACTTCATGGCTGCCTTTGGCTATGATTGTCGGATCGGTCGGTGAGATCGTATCCATCGCCGTCTTGACTGTTGCCTCTGAAGCCTTTGTTACAGGTATCAGTCTGGGCCTTTTAAAGACCATATTTACACTTATACTCTTTATCGCTTTGATCATTATTTTATTCCATGCACTCAGACTTTTGTTTTGGTGGTTTCCGGAAGCGGCTCCTTTGTTGATGCCGCACTTGGATAATAAGGATCAGGACTTTAGACTCTCAATGGCCATTCTTTTTACTTTTATCGCACTGATGCTCTATCTTGGCCTTGAACTTGCCTTTGGTGCCTTCATTGCCGGAATGTTCATACCAACGTTCTTTGAGCATAAATATGAACTTCCACATAAACTGGAATCATACGGATTCGGGTTTTTGGTACCTATCTTTTTTGTCCATGTTGGTACATCATTCAACCTTAATGCTCTGTATGTTGACGGTTTGATCGCGACAGCACTGCTAGTTACCGGTTTGATGATCGGTATACGATTAATCGCAGCGATGGTCTTCAATCAAGAGGGTTCGTTTAAAGACTCGATACTCCTGGGTCTTTCACATGCGATGCCTCTGACACTCTTGATTGCAATCGCTACATTAGCATATCATCAGCACAGTATTGACAAATTTCATTATTATGCCTTTATCCTCGCAAGTCTGTTTGAGGTTATCCTTGTGATGCTCGCTATCAAGCTGATTGTTCAGCCGCCAAAAGCACTGATCAGGTTATTGCGTCGAGGAGCCTAGTGAGTACTGTATTGATGTCTGTATCGGCATCTACGATGACATCTGCTTTTCGCTCGTAAACCTTGTCTCTTTCATCATACAGGGCTTCTGCCGTTTTAATGTCTTTAAATAGAGGACGCTTCTCAAGCTCATCTTTACTCATACGCTGTAGTATGGTAGAAAACGGAACACGTAAATAGACGATCAGACCAACATCCTTTAGTCCATCACAGTGTACAAGCATTCCTCCACCTGTAGAGATGACTGCATCTTGAACATTATCTTTCAACCAGGCGACACTTTCATTTTCAAGTCGACGAAAATAGGACTCCCCTTTTTGATCAAAGATCTCCTGAATTCTCAAACCTTCATTGTTTTCTATCATCGCATCCGTATCCATAAAGCTACGGTTCTCTTGCTTTGCGAGTAATTTTCC
>JBFEWG010000051.1:0-12548 GCA_041546465.1 Sulfurimonadaceae bacterium | reverse complement strand
TGCACGAAAACCGTGTGTACGTTTACGAGGTGTATTATGCGGTTGGTAAGTACGTTTCATGTAAGCGTCCTTCTATTATTTTTAATCGTGCAATTCTAGTTAAGTTTTACTTAAAGCCCCATAAAGACAAAGCAGAAAAGCATTATCTTGGCTTTAGTGCTTCATTTTTATAATACGTTCACTTTCTTGAAAAAAAGTTTTCCAAGTATCCTTTTCAGCACTAATCGTAAAAGCAGCCCCGTCTTCATCAAACATCTTTGTTTTTACTTCTATACCCAAACCTTGTAACCTGTATTCAACAAGGCTGATATCACTATATGAAACATTAAACTCATAACTGTTCAATTTGACATAGGGAAGAAGCTTGCTCTTTTGAATAACCGCATTACAAGCATCAGAATAGGCTCTGACCAAACCTCCCGTCCCCAACTTGGTTCCTCCGAAATAGCGCACGATGATAACGGCAGAATTGATAAGGTCATTACCAGAGAGTACTGCCAGTGTTGGTTTGCCCGAAGTGCCTTTTGGCTCACCATCATCACTACTGTGCTCGACCACCTGATCAAACTCATTGATATACCGCCAGGCCACGACAAAATGTCGTGCTTTTGGATGTTCCTCTTTAAGCTGCTGAAGCGTCTTGTCATATAAGGAGTACGGAATAAGGTGAGCAATGAACTTGGACTGTTTGACTTCCAAGGTATTGCTTGTATGTTCTTCAACAAATTTCATAGACACAAGTCTAACTAAGAGAGGCTTTAAATTGAATTTTGTTAGACTTTCGCATGTATAAAAAAGCGCATGACCGACTTTATCAGTGGTACCTCATCAATGGGCGACATGACCTTCCCTGGAGAAATATTGACGATGCCTATAAGATCTGGGTCAGTGAGATCATGCTGCAGCAGACGCAAGTCAAAACTGTCCTTGAAAGGTTCTATTTTCCCTTTATTGAAAGATTTCCGACACTTCATCATCTTGCTTGCGCCAGTGAAGACCAGGTCTTAAAGATGTGGGAAGGCTTGGGCTACTACACTCGTGCAAGAAACCTTCACCAGACGGCAAAACTTTCTCAAACACATCTGCCGACCACCGTCAATGAACTTGTTCAACTTCCCGGTATCGGTCAAAGCACTGCCCATGCTATAGCTGCTTTCGCCTATAAGACACCTGTCCCCATCATGGATGCCAATGTCAAACGTATTCTTTACCGGCTGTTTGCACTGAAAAAAGCCACCGACAAAGAACTTTGGAAAAAAGCCTACGACTTTTTTGATGCTTCCCGTCCATATGACTTCAATCAAGCCATGATGGATTTAGGTGCGACGATCTGCACCGGTAAGTTTGCCCTGTGTGAACAATGTCCTTTTAATCAAATATGCAAAGCAATCGACAACCCTCTACTTTATCCTCAAAAAAAGCTTAAAAAATCCATACCTGTTCGTAAAAAACATATTATTATTCATCACCACAAAGGGAAGTTCGCACTTAAGCAAAGAGAGACACGCTTTTTGAATGGTCTGTGGGGGTTTAATGAATACCCTCAAGAGCAAGAGATCAATGTGAGTGAGACAATCGGGGAGATCTCACACACCTATTCCCACTTCAAACTCGAAGCCAAAGTCCATCTACATAACGAATATATCGAAGAGTATGAATGGTTTACACTTGAACAGATAAGACAGCTTGCTCTCTCAGGTGCCGATCACAAAGTATTGGCTCTTCTAAAATGATCTAGATTTAGACATGTCCAAAAAACATATCTATACGAAAATAGATATTATAGTTAGGGCGGAAGTCATGTTGTTCATGCCAATTGACTCCGGGCCCTATCTCATAAAAGAGCCATTCTTTCCAAAAGTTTTCCCTCCAGCGCATTAGGAACAAAAAATTATAAATCCCGTTCTCTTCTCTTATGACCGGTGGGTCACTGTCAACAATCGTATTCTCATATTTGGTACTCCCGTTAAATCCCAGATCAAAACTTAAGGCCCTGTGCTTTCTCGGTGTCCAGAAGTATTGAATAAAACCGTCATAATGCATTCCCTTGACACGTGACTTCGTCCCCCTGTCTATGACAAAACGCAACAGTGTATGCTTGCCTGTCTGTCTATCAAGGTAAAGCTCTGTTATCTCAGAGAATTCATCTTCTAATGAATATAAAAAAGTCTGGACCGGTTCAAGGCTCCAACGTCCCAATGTGGTCTTGTAACTGAAACGTGCTCTTGCGAAAGGGTCGATCCCTCTAAAACCGATCGAATAACGCGGTTTGATACCAAAACGTTCTTTTGCAAAGGTCTCCACCCCGATAGAAGGCGAGTTCGCTTCACCGGATCGTCCGATGTTGTTTGCGTTATCATTGTTCAGATCTTCAATAAAAAGTTTCAAACGCTTTTTACTGCGTCCCAACCCTAATTTTGCACGTACTGTAAGATTGTTTTGTTCATCTTCCAGAGAGTTGAATTTTTGAATGTAACTCACACGAACAAAAGACTTGTCCCGTTCTTCAAGAAGTTTCCGCGTCAAGAAGAATTCATCGACTATTTCACGCTCAGACAAGGGTTTTTCTTTAGCCTTCAACTGTTCAGACAGGCTTTGATTATTTTCATTTGATAGAATTGTTCTCGTAGTCGTATTTTCATCACTAACATTCATATCCTGCGATATGGTACGTGCTTCACTCATATTGCCATCTGTTATATTGGCATCTGAAAAGACCGTTGCATTCTGATCTGAAAGCTCTGAATCCCCGCCAAAAAAGTCATATATCCCCAAAATCGCACTATCAATACTCACACCCCATTCATGGACTTTAATATCGATGGCATCATGCGCAATATCAATATAACTCGGCTCATATTCGACTGAACTGTTCATATCATCGGCAGCGCCAAGCAATGCAATGCTTATACAAAACACAAGAACTATAGACTTCATAAATATAAAGATAACTGTTTTTAATATTATACGAGCTTAATCGAAGCAGAATTATTCTTATCGACTCTGTTGCATGAGATTTTCATGCAACTCCTACTCACTTTGATGGATCAATATAATAGACATAGTCTGCAAGCCCATGTTCAAGCTTCTTCTCAAAACAGGGAAGCAATGTAGCATACGGCTTGTTGGAGTAACGTGCAAAGCGCATATTTACCCCCACTCCTGACCTTAGATGCATGGCTCCTATGAAAACAAGAAGTTTGTCTTTAGGGGATTTAAGTACCTTTTGAGCGATAAGAGCACTCTCCTGTCCCATCTTCTCATCCCATGCCACCTGGACTCTGTACATCCTGTCAATGCACTCTTGCGTAGTTTCATCCTTGAGTGCGGCATGACAATGATTCAGGTATGGGGCAAGCATCTGTTGATGAAGGCTGACATTCATATCCAGGCTCTGATAAAACGTTGCCTCTTTTGGGTTCATCTTGTCTGTTTGAAGTAAGGAAATCCTCCTACGTTCTTCTTTACTCAGGTTTATACCATACATCTTTCCCTTCGCATTTTTGAGTTTATTATAGATCAATTCAAAACTTTCAAACTCATAACCGACGCGCTCTTTCCAACCCACCTCTTTAAGAAATGACTTTTTATCCAACTTATCGTTAAGAAAAAGCGACAATGCTTCATTATGTGAAGGAGTAAACCATTCATTTGCCAGATGAAGCGTATATTGTTCACCCAAGCTTTCAATCAGCTCAGCTGTAAAAGTATGTACACTCTCACTATTATGAAAATCTCCCAAAAATATCACCGGATAAGCCTGAAGCTGTTTTATCAGCCTCTCTTTCGATATCGTCCGGGCTTCTTTAAAAGAATACACTGTTCCTTCACGTTCAAAGCCTGGTGCATGATATAAGGTCTGAGGTTTGGCACAAGCTGTTAACAATGCCAAAACTATCCACAACAATAAAAAACTGTAAACTTTTGCTTTCACACGAATCCTTCGATATTAGTGATATAATTATACACTTATCATATCAAAGCGGATGGAAATGAGATTTTTGAACAATTTGAAGCATTACATCTACACAGGACTCAGAGAGGTTCTTGTCTATCACCATAACTCCTTGGAGTTCCGTGCAAAAACCTTTGCCGTCATCATAGCGGCCAACCAGCATCCATCAGAATGTGACTATAACCTTGTATTTGATGCCGGTATGCAGATTTACAAAGAGACTGACAGAGCCAATATGCTTTTACTGACAACACGTGAATATGTACAAAAGGTACATAAGAAAAACAGCTTGAGCATCGATGACCTGATTGACGATATTCGTACAGAACTGCGTCAAATACCAAGGTATGCTTTAAAGATCTCTCCTGAACAGCTTTTGCCCTTGAGTGAATGTACTATTGATGAAGACACATCGACCTATCAGATCCGTATCATTGAATTTTTGGAACGGATGAAAAGTGAGTATTCCCAATGAAACTGATTTTAGTTATCAGCCAGGCTATCCTTCTGGCTTTGTTCATCACCGCCTGTACGGAAGAAGCCACACCTTATGAAGAGATAAATGCGAGCCTTTCAAGTTCCCAGGAACAAGGTCATATTCAGACCCATTAAAGTTCACGACCAATAATCACTCTTATTAAGGTCTATATGGCGCTAATTCGTAGCCCTCACTCATAAGCTTCATAACACCACCTGCAAGGTTTTTCACATTATAACCTTCCTGCGCCATAAAGTTTGCAATTTGTGCTGTACGTGAACCGGTACGGCAGATCAGACCGATTTCAGCTTCTTTGCCTCCAAGAGCATCCATCGCTTTTAAAAAACCGACTGCATCATAGTTCCCCATATAATCAAAGAACGTTACCGTATGCGATCCAGGAACAATTCCTGTTTCTTCCCACTCCATCGGTGTACGTATATCAACGACTTTCATGTCTGAATGTTCCAACAACTCTTTATCCGGATAAATATTCATAATATACCTTAATCTTAATAATTTGTCGGAATTATATCAAAACAAATAATAGGAGAAGAATGTTGAGTTTTTTTTTAAGGAAAATATCAATCTAAAGGAAGAGTGAATGAAAAGCAGGCACCTTTGTCCTCATTTTTTACACGCAGTCTTCCTCTGCAATGCTCTTCAATAATCAACTTGGACATATACAGACCCAGACCTGTTCCATCGAGCTTTTCTTTTGTTGTAAAATAGGGATCGAAGATATAGGGCATATTCTCGTCTAAAATACCACCTGCATTATCACATATCATCAATGAAAGTTCATCCTCAGCATTTTGGGTCTTTATAATGATCTTTGGTGCTTCTACTCTCTTCTCGATCATCACATCCTGTGCATTCTTGAGCAAGTTCAACAAGACCTGCTGCAGTTCATTAGGATAAGATTGGAACATCACCTTGGTATCCAAATAGGTCTCGACAACGATACCATTACTTTCCAATGAACTACCGATAATATGTAGGGCCCCCAAAGTAATATCATTAAGACTTGTGGAGCTTTTGTCTTTATTGGGCTTAAAAAAGTTTCTGAAATCATTAATCGTCGTAGAAAGATATTGTGTATAGGTATTGATACTTTGCAGACTCTTTTCTATAAATGCCTCATCATAATCACCAAGCTGCATCTTGATGCTAATCGACCCTGTCGTTGCCGATATGGCAGAGAGTGGCTGGCGCCACTGATGTGCTATCATGGATAGCATCTCCCCCATTTGAGCGAGACGTGACTGGGCTAACATCTGTTTATCTTTATGACGATTTACAGCCACCTCTTTTGCCACTTTCTCTTCTAACGATAAATTAATCTCTTTAAGTTCTGATTGGGCCTGAGAATACAGCTTGTTTAATTCAACAAGACGTTTGACATTCTTGTTGACGTCCCAAGTCGCAGAAGGAACGATTATCGTATATATCATGATCATAAAGGAGATTGCATAATGCAATGAATCATGATATATCAAAAAAGAGACCATCAATAATAACAGTGCAGGCAGATTAAATGCCAAGTATGTAGGATAAAGTGGACTCAATGTTGTCAATGAACCGGAACTTAGACCTACGATAAGTGTCAATACCATATATTCATAGGGAGACGGTGCATAGATAGCACACAGGATACTTCCCGTACCCCACATTAGCCCCGCACTTAAAGTCATAAGAATATGTTGAGACAGAAACCGCTTTTTAAGCTCTATCGTCAGGTCCATACCTTTGTAATACTTGGCTGTAAATTGCCGTAGAACAGGATATAGAATTTGCAGAAAAGCCCATGGGATCAATAGCGATGAAGGGATATATTCATAGAGAAACCATACATATATAATTGTAGCAAAAAGATAAGCCAGACTTGACTTGTATGTGACAGAGATGAAAAGATGAATCAATTCATCATAGCACTCAGCTGTCTTGTAGCGCTCACGCAATTCCTTGATAATTTTCAGCATGAATTCCCCCACTAGGTACTCAATGATAACGAAAAAAACTAAAAATTAACTGTAAATTTTTTACAAGGAAAAACGCTCAGGGTCGAAGAAACTCTCTTCAGAAATATTGCCGAATGCCGCATTGATTGATACGAATATATCCGGATATTTTCTCTCCATATCTGCCAACATCTCTTTCATCGTCGCACGGGCATGAGGCATTTTTATGTCAAAACGCATTGCCGGGCAGGCTTCATCTCCTATGGCTTCCAAACCATTGTCTTTGACAAACCCCATTAGCTGACGCTCACGCATCTGAATAAGCGGACGAATAACAACTATACCGTTACCAGCACGGTACTTCGGTGCCAGCCCGCGCATCTGACCATTATAGATAAGATTCATAAAAAAGCTCTCCGCCGCATCATCAAGATGATGCCCTAGGGCCAGTTTATTACAACCCATCTCCTGTGCAACAGAATACAGCGACCCACGACGCATACGTGAGAAAAAGGAGCAGAATGATGAGTTTTTTCTTATCTTCTCCTGTGCTGTCTCATAAATCTCAGTATCTTTCACTATGTATTTGATCCCATACTCTTCACAATGTTTGGCAAGGTAATCAAAGTTCTCACCCATACCGTATGAGACTGTTACTGCTATAAACTCAAAATCAAAGGGAGCCCGACGCTGCTGTTCGCGCATCGCATGGATCATCGTTAGAGAATCTTTTCCTCCGGAGAGTCCGACAAGGATCTTATCACCCTCTTCAATCAAATCAAAAGCAGCATTGGTCTTTCCCAACTGGGACATGATCTTTTTAGAGGGTGTTATCGACTTCTGTTTATCCAATATGCTCAACCATTTTAATAATAAAAGCTGCACTCTCTTTCGCTGAACTCTCAAGGAACTCATCAAATGAAAAACTGGCATCCATATCAGCAGCATCGGAGATCGCTCTTAAGACAAAGAAAGGGATATTCATCGCATCACAGACACAAGCGACAGAGGCTCCTTCCATCTCAAGGGCATCGGCATTGAAGGTATCACCTATCCACCTGTTACGCTCAGGATCTGCAACAAACTGATCACCTGTAGCGATCGTTCCTTCCATAAGCTCCAGACCCATCTCGGACGCGACTTCTTTTGCTTTAGCGACAAGTGAAGTATCTGCTTCAATAAACTGTTTTCCCTCGGGCACATACCCGTAAGGATGACCAAATGCTGTGATATCTAGATCATGCTGACACAACTTTGTTGCGGCGATCAGGTTTCCGATCTTCAATTTTGGATTAATAGCACCGGCAACTCCTGAAAACAGGAGCAGTTCAGCACCAAACTTCTGAAGCATTGTAGAGGCTGTCAATGTCGAGAACACCTTACCGATCTTGGAATAAGCGATAACCAGGTCATGCCCGGCATAGCTTGCTTCATAATATTTGTTGCCTGCATATTCCTCAAGCGTATATTTGCCAACTTTCTCTAAAAGCGGAGCGATCTCTTCGGGCATTGCCCCCATAATTGCGATTTTCATACCTGTTCTTTCCTTACCTATACGTCATTTTTAATGATCTGTTTCTGCGCAAAATGCAGTTGTCTGTTAAGTTCAAAGCTCTTTGTCTCTGCTTCAAACCCTGGCAATACAGCTTCTTTTTCGCCTGAAGGCGTAATGATCATTGATGATCCCCAAAAGCCTATTCCGTCTTCAAATCCGACACGGTTCACAAAAACAACATAGGAGCCGCAAAGAAGTGCTGTCGTTTTCAGTATTGCTTCCCATTGTGCTTTGATCAATAGACCTTCATCTTTAAAATCCCGTACCGGAGAGTTGGCCAGGACATAGATAATCTCCGGTTTCTGACAGGAGAGTTCGGCAATACTCTCGGCTCGCCAGAGATCTTCACACACAACAACTGCTGTACTTCCGTACACCGTTTTGAAAAACTCTATACTATCACCCTGAAAATAATAACGGGCCTCTTCAAACATCCCGTAATTTGGCAAATGCACTTTATGATGGACATGAAGGATTTCCCCTTTTGAGAAATAGATCCCTGCGTTGAAAATACGATGGTTTTGTCTAAGCGCACAACCCAAGACAATGTCAATGTTGTGACTCGCTTGGACAAAACAATCCAGTTCTTCGAGTGTGAAAGCATCCTCGTAGACCTTGTCCTGCAACAGATAGCCGTTGAGGGATAGCTCAGGAAAAACAATAACGTCTGCATCACAAGACTTGATCTCTTGCATATGCATATCAACATTTGACCTGTTGAGTTTAGGTGAAACCTGAGCTAAACAGACTCTCATTATGCCAGTTCAGCCAATACTGCTTCTAAACTTTCCATATCAAAGATATTATAGTTTTTCATCTCTTTATTGATACGTTTGTTCATACCTGTTAATACTTTCCCGTTTCCAAACTCGATAGCCGTATCTACATCACCTGCAATTGCTTCGATACTTTGCTTGTATTTCACCGGCTGTGTAAGCTGTTCCGTTAAAAGCTTCAGTGCTTCCTCTTTTGTGGAGTAAGCTGTCGTTGTCACATTGGAGATAATCGGTGCATTGAAAGTGTCTTTTAATACAGCTTTCATCTTCTCTTTCAGAGGTGCTTGAGCCGGCTCCAATATCGGACAGTGTGAAGCGACCGACATGTTCAACAACATCGCACGTTTAGCACCTGCCTCTTTAAAGATAGATTCCATTGAAGCCAGATCAGACTTCATCCCTGCAACTACCAACTGCCCGTCTTGGTTATAGTTCGCTGGCCATACCTTTTTACCTTCAGCCTGTGCCGCAGCACAGATCTCTTCAACTTGCTCATCTTTAAGACCAAGGACCACCATCATAGAAGCATCGATCTCATCACAAGCCCCCTGCATCAACTTGCCACGAGCATTAACAAGCTCAACGGCATCGATCGGATCCAATGCCCCTGCTGCTGATACAGCTGAAAACTCACCAAGAGAGTGCCCAAGCAATAGTGTCGGTTTGATATCCGACTTTTCGGCAAAGAGAGCATGCGCCATCAAACTCACCAACAAAATCGCAGGTTGCGTGTTCTCTGTCTTGTTAATATCTTCATTCTCTTCAAAAAGAAGTTTTTCAAAATCAATCCCTGTTCGTTCTGATGCTTCAACCATCATCTGCTTGGCAAGTGGTGAGTTCTCGACAAAACTCTTACCCATACCAATTGTCTGGCTCCCTTGTCCCGGGAAGATAAACGCTACTTTATTCATGATTTAAATATTCCTTGTTCTCAGCTATTTTTTTACGCAGTGTATTTCGATTAAGTCCCAACTTATCAGAAAGCTGTAACTGTGTTTTGAACTTTTCCAAGCCGGCATTGATCAGTGGTGCTTCATAGAGATATAAAAAGTTTCTATAGTCGCTGTTACCACCCATCTTCTCTTTTAAAAAACTTTCCATCAGATCCATTAACTCAAGTTCATTAATACTTTGAAATTGGGTCTTCATATAGACATAACGACGAACTGAATGGGCATTCTGTTCAAGATTGATACGAGAGACATCTATATCTATATCAACATTCTCATCAATATCAAAGACTTGACGGGCTTCATCCAAAAAGTGTTGTGTTAGGGCTTTGATATCTTTCTTACGCTCAGACAAAGGAGGAAGAAAGACTTTGATCCCGAAAAACCTGTCTATGACTTCTGTATTGAACAATCCACTTGCCAGTGCGATAATACGTACTTCATATTTATCCACCAGCACTTTAAAGTTGTCAAAGTTCGGTATCTTGTCAAAATTTGAAATTATAATGGTCTTATTCGAACTTAATGTGTCCTCTAATTCGTTATAACGTCGTGCATCAACAATAGGTGCATTAGGAAGAATATATTTTGCTAAGCTCTTTTTTCCAGTACCACTTTGACCAAAAATAAAAGCATTAACCGGCAGACCTTTAAGAAGGTTTGCCGTTTTCAATGCCTCAAGTGAAGCATCGGATTTGGCTATGAAATTAGTGACATCCACAGCCCGTACCACAACTCCCGCCAGTTGCAGGTTGAGCATTTTCAGCAGGGATACCTGTCATCGCTTCTTCAGCAGTTGCATCACGTACTGTCGCTACTGTCACTGTGAACATCAGATCTTGACCAGCCAATGGATGATTATAATCGATTGTTACTGCTTCGTCTTTGATTTCTTTAACCGTTACTTGTACAGTACCGCCGTCTTCACTCTGACCGTAAAGGCTCATACCTTCTGTAAGGTCGATACCGGCAAATTGCTCTTTTGGAACTTCTTGCAGTGCCTCTTCATTATATTCACCGTAAGCCTTTGCTGCAGGAACAAGGATATCACCTTTTTCTCCCATGCTCATCTTACATACTTCTTCTTCAAGACCTGGGATGATCTGCTGTTTACCGATCATAAATACAAGTGGCTCACCACCTACATTGCTGTCTACAACTTGTCCGTTGCTTTTTACTTCATATTCGATTGATACGATCTGGTTATTTTCAATTGCCATTTTTTTTATCCTTAATAATGATTAAATAATCATCATTTATTTTTTGTGATTTTATCATAAGATGCTTTAAGATGTCTTACCTGTTGAAATTGCTTGATATTTTAAGATAAGGCTTGATATTTGAAAAAGCTTCTATTTAAGAAACTTTTCCGCTTTTTTTGCCTCTGAAGAATTCGGGTATTTGGCGACCAATGCCTGAAAGAACTGTTGAGAACCCTCTTCATCCTTGGTCTTTTTTAGTGCAATGGCTGTATGCAGCATCAATGTCGGCATATATTTTGCCTTTGAATAACGCTTTGCACTCTCTTTATAGTAAGCAATAGCATTAGTGTATTCATCCAATTGAAAGTATGCTTCACCGATATAATAATGTGAACGTGCCGGTTTATAATGCTTGGCAATCAGATGTTCATACATATCGATCGCATCGGCATATTTCTCTTTTTTAAACAATGCATCCGCATCTTTTTCAACTTGCGCATTACTTTTGTTGTCTAAAGGATTACTGCCGCCTTTGGCGATCTTTTTCAGCTGCTTGGAGACATCCAGTTTAAAACTGTTGATCTCTTGAGCCAGTCTGTTATATTCTTCTTTACTGACATACGTGCTGTTAATTGTATCAATCAACGAACTGAGTTCACCCATTACCGTCTTAAGCTGTTTGATGTTCTCATCATGATTAAGAATAATCTCATCGATCTTTTTCTCCATCTGGGATGAAGAGTCTTTCATCAGAGCCATCTCGTCTTTTAATGATTGCAATGAAAGTTTGTCATCATGCCCTTTTTCATTCAGCCCTTCGACAATACTTCTCATTCCTGAAAGTGACTCTTCAACACTGGTAATACGTGAGCGGTTTTTACGAACCGTGCCTTCAATATCACTGATCGTCTCTTTATTGTCAAGAATATATTTTTCGGTTTTGGTTAAACCGTAAGGGGAAGGATTGTTAAGGTCACCCGCTCCAAATGCAGATTTTTCTGCATAAAGAGAGAGTGGAAGTAAAAAAGAGCTTAATAATAAAAGCCTTCTCATTATGGAAGAAGTTTAAAGTCTACTCTACGGTTTTGTGCCCAACATGCTTGAGTCTGTTCTGTACATACCGGGTTGCTCTCACCAAAGCTGACCATAGTGATACGTTCTGCCGCAACACCGTCTGCAACGAGTGCATCTTTTGTTGTTTTAGCACGTTTAAGACCTAGCGCGTAGTTATATTCGTCACTACCCCACTCATCACAGTTACCTTCAAGTTTTACATTATAAACTGAAGCACCTGCTTTTGCAATAGCCGAATTAGCTTTAAGTGTATCTTCCATATCAGCTCTGATCTCGAACTTGTCAAAATCAAATTGAATACTTAGAAGTTTAGCTTCTAATGCGCTTAAACTCTGTTCATTAGCATCGGCACTTCCAGATTGGTCAATAGCACCATCCTCAAGTCCGCTTGTTTGCGTTGCACTTGGGTCTTGTACCTCAACAGTGTCTGTTTGCGCTGATTCGTTTGTGGCATCGATTGCCGGATCTTTTTGACTACACCCTGAAAACAAAAGTAGTGCAGCTACTGCACTGATAGCTAGAAGATTTTTCATCTTTAGTGTCCTTTTTAAAAATTAGTCCGATTTTAACGAAGATAATCTTAAACTAATGATATAC
>JBFEWG010000117.1:0-6048 GCA_041546465.1 Sulfurimonadaceae bacterium | reverse complement strand
ATCTTGATCTTCGGAAGAAAATCAACCACATATTCCGCACCACGATAAAGCTCGCTATGTCCTTGTTGACGACCGTAACCTTTTACTTCACTTACAGTCATACCTGTTACACCGATCTCTGCCAGTGCATCTTTCACATCTTCTAATTTGAAAGGTTTTACTACCGCTTCAATTTTTTTCATAGATATTTCCTTTTATGTAACGCTATATTAATATAGTCTCGCCAAAGCGAAACTTAATTAAAGGTTGAATCCACGTTCACCGTGAACAGACTCATCAAGACCTGCAACTTCATTATCTTCACTTACACGTCTTCCACCTGTGATCGCTACCGCGATGTAGTAAACGATAACCGTTCCGATAAGTGTGAACAGACCAACAACCACGACTGACTCAAGTTGAACAAAGAATTGTCCCATTCTGTCACCAGACTCTTTGAGTGGACCGTCCCATAGAAGATCATTATCTTTAAGAGCGAACAGACCTGTTGCCAATGCACCCCATAGACCTGCTAGGAAGTGAACACCGAATGCATCCAAAGAATCGTCGTATCCAAGTTTTTTCTTCATAACAGTCACACCGAAGAAAGCGACAACTGTACCGATAGAACCGATTAGGAATGCTCCAAACACATCAACAAAACCTGCAGCCGGTGTAATCGCTACAAGACCAGAGATAGCACCTGTCGCTGCACCAAGAAGTGTAGGTTTTTTGTAGATAACCCACTCAAGTACGATCCAAGCAATAGTCGCAACAGAAGCAGCGATCGTCGTTGTCAAGAATGCAAGACCAGCGATTTCGTTTGCACCAAATGCAGATCCACCGTTAAATCCGTACCAACCGAACCATAGCATAGCTGCACCAAGAGCAGTCAAGATAACTGATGCAGGTTTCATTGCTGTTTTAGGGTAACCAACACGCTTACCAACCAGAATAGCAAGAACCAGACCTGCAAGACCACCATTCATGTGTACAACGGTACCACCGGCAAAGTCAAGAGCACCAGCGTCAAATAGAAGTGCACCGTCTCCACCCCATACCATGTGTGTAATCGGAGCATAAACTACAAGACCCCAGATAGCTACGAATACGATCCATGTTGAGAACTTGATACGTTCGATAACTGAACCTGAAGCAATAGCAACTGTAATAGCAGCGAAAGTTCCTTGGAATACAATAAAGACGTAAGCCGGATATGTTCCGCTTAATTCATTCCATGCAATACCGTTAAGGAAAAGGTTTCCGAAACCACCAATAACTTTTTGTAACCCAGCACTTTCAGCTGTACCAAATGCGATTGAATAACCTGCTGCAATCCATACAACAAATCCTACTACGAATGCTGCAAGAACCATTAGATAAGTATTAAGTATGCTCTTCGCACGTGTCATACCACCATAGAATAGTGCCAGACCTGCTGGAGTCATCAACATTACGAATGCTGTAGATACCATCATCCACGCCGTATCTCCCGTATCCAAAGTCGGGGCATCTTCTGCTAATGCAAGAAGAGGAGTAAGCAATAACGCTGCAAACAATTTTTTCATTGAACTTTCCTTTGTAATAAACTGCAAAAGTATAACCTTTGTAATTTTTATTTTATTCGGAAGAATGATTAAAAATTAATCATTTGATTTTTTAATAATTCATTTTCATACGGACTGTTACCTTTTCACGCTTATTTTAAATTTTAATTCTTATCTTTAAGCTTTCTATCTATCCTTTATCTACGCCTTAACCAATCTTCGATATTATCAAAGTAATTTTCAGAGAACCCTATTTTCATTAATACGGTTATCATTATATATAGAGGATATGCATGAGCGATTTACTGGAAAACAACCAGAACATTGACAATATAAATATAGAAGACACTGTTAAGGCATCTTACCTTGATTATTCGATGAGTGTTATCATAGGTCGTGCCCTGCCTGATGTCCGTGACGGACTTAAACCTGTTCACCGACGTATCTTATATGCGATGGACAAACTCAACCTCTCAGCCGGTGCAAAATATAAAAAATCTGCCCGTATCGTCGGTGATGTAATCGGACAGTACCACCCGCACGGTGACAACTCGGTCTATGACGCCCTTGTCCGTATGGCCCAGGACTTCTCCATGCGTATGACCCTCGTCGACGGTCAGGGTAACTTCGGTTCAGTCGATGGTGACAATGCTGCTGCAATGCGTTATACGGAAGCACGTATGACAAAATACTCCAGCGAATTGATGAAAGACCTGGACAAAGACACTGTCGATATGATCGACAACTACGATGCGACGACACAGGAACCTTCGGTTTTCCCTACACGCGTACCGAACCTTCTGATTAACGGATCTTCTGGTATTGCCGTCGGTATGGCAACGAACATCCCTCCTCATAATCCGGGAGAAGTCCTTCAAGGGCTTATCCACCTTCTTGAAAACCCGAATGCGACATTACCGGATATCATGCAGTTTATCAAAGCACCGGACTTTCCTACCGGTGCAACAATCTACGGTCAAAAAGGCATTTTGGATGCTTATGAGACAGGCCGCGGACGCATTAAACTGCGTGCCAAGACACACATCGAGAAAAAAGGAAACAAAGACGTCATCGTTATTGATGAGCTTCCTTATCAAGTCAACAAATCCCGTCTGATCGAGAGCATCGCCATCCTTGTACGTGACAAGACTATCGAAGGTATCTCTGAAATCCGTGACGAATCTGACCGTGAAGGTATCCGTGTCGTCATCGAGCTTAAACGCGATGCTATGCAGGAGATCGTCCTTAACAACCTTTATAAACAGACGAATATGCAGACGACCTTCGGTATCATCATGCTTGCCATCAAAAACCAGGAACCAAAAGTCTTCAACCTTATGGAAGTGCTTAACACCTTCATCGCACATCGCAAGACGGTCATCATCCGCCGTACTATCTTTGATCTTGAGAAAGCCAAGGCCAAAGCACACATCTTAGAAGGGCTTAAAAAAGCACTTGATCATATCGACGCCATCATCAAACTGATCCGTGCGTCCAAAGACACGGCTGATGCTAAAGAAGGCCTGATGAACGAGTTTGGTTTCTCTGACCTTCAGGCACAGGCCATCTTGGACATGCGTCTTCAAAAACTGACGGGACTTGAGCGCGAGAAGATCGAAAACGAACTTAAAGAACTCCATGCCCTTATCGAATACCTTGAGTCCATTCTAAAAAGTGAAGAAGTCCTTCAAGGTATCATCAAAGAAGAGTTTGTCGAAGCGCAAGAGACACTGACAACACCTCGTCTTACTGATATTGTAGACAATTATGATGATATCGATATCGAAGACCTAATTCCAAATGAGCCTATGGTCGTTACGATCACACATAGAGGCTACATCAAACGTGTACCGCTGGCACAATATGAGAAACAGCATCGTGGAGGAAAAGGCAAGACTGCCGTTACCACCTACGATGATGATTTTATTGAAAGTTTCTTCACGTGTAACACCCATGATACACTTCTGATCGTGACAAACCGTGGACAGCTTCACTGGCTGAAAGTCTATCGCATCCCTGAAGGCTCACGTACTGCCAAAGGTAAGGCAATCGTCAACCTGATCAACCTGGTCCAGGATGAAGAGATCCAGTCTATCATCCCAACAACAGACTTCAGCGAAGAGAACTCATTAGTCTTCTTCACGAAAAACGGTATTGTCAAACGTACAAACCTCAGTGAGTTCTCAAATGTCCGCTCAAACGGGGTACGTGCAATCGTCCTTGATGAAGATGATACACTTGTAACGGCAAAAATCGCGACACCGGAGACACAATATCTCTTTATCCTGACGCAAAAAGCCCAATGTATCAAGTTTGAGATCGGTAAAACAAGAGATCAGGGCCGTTCGACTCGTGGTGTAAGAGGTATCAAGTTCAAACATGAAGGTGACTTTGTCATCGATGCCAATATTATCCGTGACGATGAACAAGAGATCCTGACTGTCAGTGAAAAAGGTATCGGAAAACGTACCACAGCTGAAGAGTATCGTCTGACCAACCGTGCCGGTTCAGGTGTTATCGCGATGAAATTAAACGCTAAAACAGGTAACAGTGTCGTCGGATGTCTGATGGTCGATGAGTCTATGGATATGATGGCCTTGACCAAAAAAGGAAAAATGATCCGTGTTGACATGCAGACGATCTCCAAATCGGGACGTAATACCTCCGGTGTCTTTATCATCAAGGGTGATGATGTCGTCAGTATCTCACGATGTCCTAAAAAAGAAGACGATCCAGTCGATAACGACGAAGAAGAATAAACCCATTTTTCCTCTCCCAGTTAAGAATAGCAGGCGCTATTCTTCTACTTCCCCTAAACAGACAAACTTGGAACAATCATTGCTTAACTACCCTTAACTATTAAGATGTAAGGATGTATTATGTACAAAACCCTATTGATGAGTGCACTATTACCGGCATTTCTATTGGCTGCAGAAGCACCGGAAAACACGCCTGAAGAACCTAAGAAACTTGAGACAATCGAACCTGTCGTTGTCAAACCAATCGTTGTCCAGCCGGTTGTCGTGACACCTGCTCCGGCACCTGAAGCAAAAAAAGAGGAACCAAAAGAAGAAGCTGTCGCTCCTGAAGCAATGAGAAAACCGCTTAAGCAAACAGCACCGGAAAGTTATAAGACAATCCGTATCAATGTCATCGGTCAAGGGGTGGCTCCGACAATGACATCTTCACCGGCTCAAGCCTACGCTCTTGCAAAACGCGCTGCGATTGCTGATGCCTATAGATTACTTGCCGAAAAAGTCAAAGGGGTAAGAATCGAGGGGTCTGACAAGATCAAGAATATGATGGTTCAACGTTCAGAAGTCCGTACTTTTGTTGATGCCGTCATTGCGGAAGCAGAACTTATCGAGACAGTCTTCAAAGACGGTCTGTGTGAAGTAGAGATGGAACTTGTTATCGATCCTGAGCAATGGCAATCTATCTTAGCTTCGCGCTAATCTTTGCTTGCACATGGCTGCAAGCCTCTGAAACCTACATCTTAAGCTACCGCGCACAGATCAAGAATGCGGTAGTCATATCCGAGTCCTACCATATATCACAAGCCATGACATCTATCAACTCTGTCCCAGCTGATACACTGAGACTCTACTCTCCTAAAGAATCCGATCTGAATCTGATCATGCATAGACATAAAGACGAGATTCTCGAATTCCTGATGCATCATGGTGTCCATACCCGCTCACACGAGAAAGTCAGCGATTTAAAAAGCTCTTCTCTAATCAATCTCACACTCCCGCCTACCTATATAACAGTCGACTTTAATGATGAATACGCTACAATCACGCGATTAATTTTAAAATAATCCATCTTTTTTAGCAAAGGAATTTCGTGAAAATAGCGATTGTCGAAGACGATATAAATATGCGTAAATCCCTTGAAATAGCTATGGGGGATTATGACGAGTTTGAGATCGTCAGTTTTAAAAGTGCCAAAGACGCCCTTCCAAAACTTGATGACAGTTTTGAACTCATTGTCACTGATATCAATATGCCCGGTATGGATGGTATAGAGTTCGTAAAAAAGCTTGACAGAAAGTTCGAAGTCATCATTATGACCGGTAATGCAACCTTGCAGAAAGCCATCGACTCTATCCAGCTTGGTGTCAAAGACTTCTTGCTCAAACCTTTTGAGATCGAAACCCTTGTCAAAGCGATCAAGCGTTCCCACAAGATCCAAAACGTTGTGAAGAAGGCAACTGCCAAGAAAACAAAAAAGCAGTGCTCCAGCTCTTCATTCACTGCCAGCTCTCCAGCCCTGGAAAAAGCGGTTAAGATGGCGGAGAAAGCAGCCAAGACAGATGCGTCTATTCTACTCACAGGTGAAAGCGGTGTCGGGAAAGAAGTCTTTGCAACCTTCATCCATCAGTCTTCACCGCGAAATAAAAAACCTTTTGTCGCCATCAATATGGCTGCTATTCCCGACAACTTGATAGAGAGTGAACTTTTCGGGTTTGAGAAAGGTGCCTTTACCGATGCGATACAGGCCAAGCCGGGTCAGTTTGAGT
>JBFEWG010000176.1:0-3141 GCA_041546465.1 Sulfurimonadaceae bacterium | reverse complement strand
TGAACAAACTTTCCACCGCGTACATTTCTGCTCGTCCTGTTTTGAAGTTCCAGCCAGGTAAAGTCCTTATAGGCCTCTTCAGGGAACATCTCAAGCCCGAGATGATTTGTAATGATCACTGCACCAAACCATGCCGCCCATATCATATACATTCCGATGATTGTCGCAAGTCCGAGAGCAAACCCAAGTGAATAGATTATATAGACCGGTATCATAGCATTAAGAGCAATTAATGAAAACTCTTTCCAATACCCCTTCCTGATCACGTAGCTTAGTGACTGTATCCAAAAGACAAAATAGAGCAATGTCAGTAACGGCCAAAAAAGTATATGTTGGTATTTATGAAACCAACGAGGATAGTGGTATTGTCGTGTAAAAGCACCACCAGCCGCATCGATGTCCATGTCCTTGCCGATGATATTAGTATAGGTGTGGTGCAGAAAATTATGTTTGTTCTCCCACCATGATCGTGATATTCCCATCACCGTATTGGCAAAGATGTATGAGATGTTTTTATTCATTTTTCGTGATGCGAAGTATTGTCCGTGTATCAAGTCATGAGCCACAAATGTCGAACGCATAATCGTCGTGGCAAAAAGAAGTGCCGTTACCGCGGGATGAAAGTTTGTCACTGAGTACAGAGACAGGAATAATAGGGAAAGGACAATTAAAAACTCCGTCATTGCTCTCCGTGGACATTTGGCATAAAGGCCTTCAGACCTGATCTTTGTTTTTAATTCGGCGAATAGATAGTTGAACTCTTCGTTCGTTCGTTTCTCGGCTTTCACATAAACCCTTATAGAAAAAATAGCATTTGCTTGTATAAAGTTTTAGTATAAAAGCGAGCAAATATAAGCAGCTTTCCGAAGGAAAGATTACTTATAACGGTAGGTAATACGACCTTTGTCAAGGCTGTATGGTGTCAGTTCAAGTTTGACTTTGTCACCCGGAAGTATCTTGATATAGTGCATACGCATCTTACCTGCGATATGACACAAGATAACGTGACCATTTTCAAGCTCAACACGAAATGTTGCATTTGGAAGTGCTTCGATAATCTTACCGTCAACTTCAATAACGTCAGCTTTAGACATCTTTTGTTTCCTTTTATAAGGTTGATAGAATCTCAGCTTTGCCGTTGATAACTGCGACGGTATGTTCATAATGAGAACCCCTCAAACCATCTTCGCTAACAACATCCCAGCCGTTTTCTAATATCTTTGGTTGGCCATCTTTCTGGCATATCATCGGTTCTAAACAAAAAACCATTCCATTTTTGATCTTCGGTCCCGCTTTTGGATTAGGTGCATCCAAATAGTTAGGGATCTCAGGGGCTTCATGAGGCTTTTTACCGATCCCATGACCACAAAAATTACGTAATGGAACATACCCGCGCCCAGTGATGAACTTCTCCAGTTCGAAAGAGAGTTCCTTAAAGCGCATACCATCTTTAATAACATCTATCGCATGATAAAGGCTATCTTTTGCACAAGCAATCAAATCTTCATCTTCTTTTGATATCTTGCCCACACCGACACTGATCGCAGCATCCCCGAACCAGCCGTCAAGTTCCGTACCGATATCAAAACCGATAACATCACCCTCTTGCAATTTATAGTCTGTCGGGATACCGTGAATGATGACCTCGTTAAGTGAGCAACATACAGAAGAAGGAAAGCCGTAAAGGCCTTTAAATGAAGGTTTAGCACCTGCAGAGCGAATGAAGTCCTCAGCCATGGCGTCCAGTTCATCCAGACGTGCACCAACTTTGGCATTCTCTCTCATCAGGTTCAACGCACCCGCAACAATCCTGTTAGCGGCGCGAAGTTTTTCAATCTCAGCTGGCTTACGAAGCGCAATCGCCATGGTTAAAGACCAACCGCCGAAAGTGTTTCATATTTTTGCATATAGACCTGAGCTTCTATCTTACGCATCGTATCAAGTGCTACCTGGACAACGATAAGAACCGCTGTTCCTCCGAAGAAGAATGGTACACCCATACCTTTCACGATGACCCATGGCAATGTCGCCACCAGACCAAGGTAGATCGCACCTGTAAACGTCAAACGGCTTGCCGTTTCATTCAAGAACTCGGCAGTATGTTCTCCCGGACGGACACCCGGGATGAACCCGCCTTGGCGTTTAAGGTTCTCAGATATATCTTTTGAATTGAATGTGATCGATGCATAAAAGAATGCAAAGAAGACAACAAATATAAAAGTAAATACGTTGAAGAAGTATGAATTCGGATTCATAAGATCAGCAACAAATTTAAGTGCTTCAGAGCTATCCGGACCTATCTGACCGGAAAGTACTGTTCCAGGGAACATCAAGATTGCCGAAGCAAAGATGACCGGAATAACACCTGCAAGATTCACTTTGATCGGAATGTAGTTCATCACACGTTTGTTCTGGTTCTGCATCATCACTTTTTTAGCGTAAGTGATAGGCACACGGCGTTCACCAAGCTCAACATAGATAATAATACCGACCGTCACAAGAACGATAGCTACGATACCAATGACTTGAAGGAAGTTCATACCACCGGTATTCAATGACGTGATCGTCGAACCGATCGCTGAAGGGATCGAAGATACGATACCTGCAAAGATGATCAAAGAGATACCGTTACCGATACCGTTTTGAGTGATCTGTTCACCGATCCACATCAATAACATCGTTCCCGCCAACATCGAGATGGCAGCAACAAGTAGGAACTCATTCATATTAGCAACCATGATAGCAGAAGAGCCGTCCGGACCTGTCAGGTTTTGAAGCCCTACAGAAACACCGATAGCCTGTACAATCGTAATCGCAATCGTCGCATAGCGAATGATCTGCATATACTTGACCATACCATCACGCTCTTTTTTCATCTGACCCAATGCCGGGAAAGTCGCAGCAAGAAGTTCCATGATGATCGATGCGGTGATATAAGGCATAATACCAAGTGATATGATTGAAAGACGCTCAGCTGCGTTACCATTGAACATGTTGAACAGTCCAAGTGCATTATCAGAGTTGCTGTCGAAGAAAGATTTGATTACCTCTACATCCACACCCGGTACTGGCACATATGCCAGCATACGGTATAGGAATAAGAAGCCAAGAGTAATAAGAATTTTATTTACTAAAGACTTA
>JBFEWG010000076.1:0-9664 GCA_041546465.1 Sulfurimonadaceae bacterium | reverse complement strand
GGTCTGCATGCGATGATGAAGATCGAGATCGTTAGCGAATAATGTTTGACGCAACCACGATACTTGCCTATAAAGGCAAAAACAAGGCTGTTATCGGCGGAGACGGTCAAGTCACCTTCGGGGACTCTGTTTTAAAAAACAATGCGACCAAGATCCGTACTCTCTACAAGGGTGAGATTCTGGCAGGTTTTGCAGGTTCGACTGCAGATGCCTTCAATCTTTTTGATATGTTTGAAGAGTTCCTTGCAAGCCGAAAAGGCGATCTTATCAAGGCCGTTATCGATTTTTCAAAAGCTTGGAGAAAAGACAAGGTCCTTCGCCGCCTTGAAGCGATGATGATTGTACTCAACAAAGAACATATCTATATTTTGACCGGGAACGGTGATGTCGTCGAACCTGAGGACGGTGAGATAGCCTCTATCGGTTCAGGCGGAAACTTTGCCATTTCCGCTGCACGTGCACTCAAACGCCATGCCGATATGGATGAAGAAGCCCTTGTAAAAGAAAGCCTTCAGATCGCTTCTGAACTGTGTATCTACACAAACAACAATATCAAACTCCTCTCTTTGGAACACTAATGAACATGACCCCGAAACAGACCGTTGCCTACTTGGATGAGTATATCATCGGCCAGAATGATGCCAAAAAAACGATCGCTATCGCGCTTCGTACGCGCTATCGCCGTATGCAGCTTGAAGAGGGTCTTCAAGATGAGATCATGCCAAAGAACATCCTGATGATCGGATCCACCGGTGTAGGAAAGACGGAAATAGCACGGCGTCTTGCCAAATTGATGAACCTTCCTTTTATCAAAGTCGAGGCCAGCAAATATACCGAAGTCGGCTTTGTCGGCAGGGATGTAGAATCGATGATCCGTGATCTCGTCATGACCTCGATCGATATCGTCAAAAAAGAGCACCAAGAGAACAATATCGAACAGATCGGAAACTATGTACTCGATAAGATAGTCGAAAAACTTCTTCCTCCTCTTCCGATGATGGCAAGTGCTGAAAAAAAAGAAGAGTATAAACACTCACGCGAACGTATGAAAGAACGTGTTCTAAATGGCGACATGGATGAGAAGATGATCGAGATAGAGCTCCCTAAGAACACCATAGACTTCAATGATCCAAACATGCCTCCTGAGATGGCTAAGGTTCAGGAATCATTTTCTCAGATGTTTGCCGGTTTTGCCAAGGAAGACCTCAAGAAAGAGGTCTCTGTCTTTGACGCAAAACATATCTTGAAAGCTGAGGCTGACATCAAGCTGCTTGATATGCACGCCATTCAGAATGAAGCGCTCAAACGTGCCGAAGAAGGCGGGATAATCTTCCTGGACGAGATCGACAAAATCGCAGTCGGTGCAAAAAATGACGGACGCAGTGACCCGAGCAAAGAAGGTGTGCAGAGAGATCTGCTTCCTATTGTAGAAGGTTCAAACGTCAGTACCAAGTTTGGCCAGATCAAAACAGACCACATCCTCTTTATTGCCGCCGGCGCCTTTCATGTCAGTAAACCAAGCGACCTTATCCCCGAACTTCAGGGACGGTTCCCTCTTCGTGTTGAGCTCAATCCAATGACGGAAGATGCCCTCTACAAGATACTTACACAGACAAAAAGCTCTCTTCTGTTCCAATACGAAGCACTTTTGAAGGTAGAAGGCATCGAACTCTCCTTTGATGACGATGCAATCAGAGCTTTGGCCAAACTCTCGCACATGGTCAACGAAAAAACGGAAGATATCGGAGCAAGAAGACTGCACACTGTTGTAGAAAAAGTGATTGAGGACATCAGCTTTAGTGCAGATGAACACAAAGGTAAAAAGATCGTGATCACAAAAGAACTTGTTCATGATAAGCTGGATATGCTCATCGAAGATGAAGATCTGGCACGTTATATATTGTAGATATAAAAGGAAAAAGATGAGCGACACCAAAACAAGCGATACTAAAGAAACCCGAGCGGGTTTTGTGGCTATAGTAGGACGTCCTAATGCAGGAAAAAGTACTCTGATGAATGCACTCCTGGGCGAAAAGATCTCTATGGTCTCACAAAAAGCCAATGCTACACGTAAACGTATCAATGCCATTGTGATGCACAAAAAGCACCAGATCATCTTTGTTGACACACCGGGTCTCCATGAAAAAGAGAAGATGCTCAATCAGTTTATGATGAAAGAAGCACTCAAAGCAATCGGTGACTGTGATGTCATACTATTTCTTGCTCCCGTTACAGACTCGACAGAAGAGTATGAGAAATTTTTAAAATTGACAAATAGACCGCACCTTGTCATCCTCAGTAAGATCGATCATGTCAGCAATGAAAAGATTTTAAAGAAGATCCAAGAATATCAGAAATTTCAAGACAACTTTTCAGCGATCATCCCTGTCTCCGTCACTAAAGGCGGAATCGGATTCGACTCAGTCTTAGATGAGATCACCAAACACCTTCCTGTATCACCCTATCTGTATGACCCGGATGACCTGACCACCGAAATGCTGCGCGATATCTATAAAGAATTTATACGCGAGGCGATCTTTGACAATATCAGTGATGAGATACCTTATGAAACGGATGTGCTTATCGACAAAGTCGAGGAATCCAAGAACCTTGAAAAGATCCGAGCCACTATCATTGTAGAAAAGCAGACACAAAAAGGAATCATCATCGGACAAAGTGGCGCTGCTATCAAACGTATCGGTAGGGATGCACGTTTGCAGATCGAGAACCTGATCGGCAAAAAAGTCTTTTTAGATCTTTTCGTCTCTGTCAAAAAGGGCTGGACCAATGATAAAAAATCACTTGAAGACATAGGCTACAAGTTTTAGGATTACCATGCGCTATCTTTTACTCCATTTTATACTCACTGTTATGTTACTTGCCAATGAAGACCTCCTTGACATCTATCAAAAAGAAGGAAGCCTGGGAGTCGAAAAGTTATTTGACACAACCCTTTCTTCGTATCAGTATTGGGAAAACAAGCTACGTGACATTGATACACGATTTGGCTATTTTGAAGGTATAAACTACCTCTTGGCCTGCGACAAAAATGCCACGACTCTTAAACTCTACACAAAAGACAACAATAACACCTTTGAACTCGACAAAGACTTCTCTGCTTTTGTCGGAAAGAGGAAAGGTGACAAGCAAAAGGAAGGGGACTTAAAAACCCCTGTCGGTGTCTACAGACTGATCCAAAAACTTGAACATGTCGATCCTTTTTACGGACCGCTTGCTTTTGTCACCTCCTATCCCAATACGTACGACAAAATACAAGGAAAAAACGGATCCGGTATCTGGGTGCATGGTCTTCCTCTTAATCAAAAAAGAGATGATTATACGAAGGGTTGCATTGCGATCAACAATAACAACCTTCAAGACATAGAAAGCCGAATTGACTTCAAAGAGGCCCTGGTCTACATTGATCAAAAGCCCTACCCTGAAGTCAGCAAAAAAAAATTGATGCAGCTTTTAAGCCAACTCTACAGCTGGAGAAAGGCTTGGAAGACAAATAACTTTGATGCCTACATGAGTTTTTACGATAAAGGTTTCAAGCGTATAGACGGCTTGGACTATGCAAGGTTTAAAGATTATAAACAACGTATATTTCAAAAAGATGAGTATAAACAGATCTTGTTTAGTGATATTAACATTCTTCCCTACCCTATGCAACAGCATGAAGATGTCTACTTGATAAGCTTTAAAGAAGAGTACAGTTCAAACAGTTTTCAATTCAGCGGTCATAAAGAGTTGTATGTGCATTTACATTCCGACAAGTTTTATATCTTGGCTGAAAAATAGATGAGATTATACGCCCTATTATTGCTCCTATTCTCATCTCTCTTTGCCCAGGGCAAATTTGATATTTATAAACTTAACGGCAAGACACAAGGTCCTACTCTCTTGATATTTGCAGGGATACACGGAAATGAACCCGGAGGATATTTTGCCGCTTCCATTCTAGCTCAGCACTATACTATAAATAGCGGAAACCTATGGGTTGTTCCCAATACAAACAGAGAAAGCATCCTGCAATACAGCCGAGGTATTAACGGAGACCTTAACCGTAAGTTCTCGAAAATAGAGCAGCACGATCCGGATATCAATCTTATCGAAGAGATCAAATCATTGATTCTCGAAGAAGATGTCTCTCTTATTCTTAACCTTCATGACGGGCATGGTTTTTTTCGCGAAAAATACACAAATACCATATTTAACCCTGGGGCATGGGGACAGACCTGTGTAATAGATCAAAAGAAACTTGATTACAACAGCAGCTATGGAGATCTGGCCTGTATCGCCGAGCAAGTCAGTGAAAAACTTAACAACCACCTTTTGCAAGAACATCACAGTTTCAATGTAAGAAATACCAAGACAAAAAAGAAAAAGAATGAGATGCAACATTCATTAACTTATTTTGCGATCAACAATAATAAACCTGCCTTTGCTATAGAGACAAGCAAAGAACTTAAAAACACTGCACTAAAGGTCTATTATCAGCTTCGGGCCATCGAAGCTTTTATGGAGATAATGGGCATTGATTATCAAAGAGACTTTGAACTGGACTCAGAAAATGTTAAAAATATCACTAAAAGTAATGGAAATATGGTCATTAATGGCAATTTCTCCCTTAATTTAGACATCTTAAGAAAAAATTTAAGATATATTCCGCTACAATCGAAAGATAACGACTTGCACTTCTCCCACCCCTTAGGCGGCGTGGTTGAAGGCAATGGCTTTATCGATTTATATATAGGACATAAAAAGATTTCGCATCTTCGTACGACACCTTTTGTTATGCAAGAATGCAAAGGTCCTTTTGAGGCTATCGTCGACGGAAATGTTAAATCTGTTGATTTACCTTCAGAAGTTAAAATAATGTCCGATATAGTTTTCAATGCACCTGCGGGTTATCGCTTGAATGTGATTGGTTTCACTGATCCCAGGTACAATAATGAATTGGGAATAAAAATTGCTGAGTCTTCACTGTTAAAACGTTTTTCGCTTGACAACGAGCAAAAAATGTATAGAGCTGAGTTTTATAAACAAGATGCTTTTTGTGGAATGGTAGTTTTAAATTATGTAGCTAGGAATAAAGAATGAAACAGAAGCAAGCCTTCTCCAGTACAATATCTGCAGATCCATATAATAATTCCTATTATACGGGGACAACAACACAGATCAAGACCGCTGACAAACCTCAATATATCAAAGATCAGTATGCTATCTCATATCTAAAGACGCAAGATTTCATCACAACCGTCATTGAAGTCAGTAAAAACATACCTGATGAAGATGTCACAGATGTAATTGAGACCAAGATCTATGAAGAGCTTGGTCTTGATATGGCAATTGAATATCAGATCGATTATGTAGAAGCACCTGACAGCGGAGAAGAAGGAAATAAAAGTTTTCATGTCTTTGTAGTCGACCCGCTAACTCTTAATGAGACGTTTGCGCAAAGTATCGAACAGATAAAATATATAGACACTATTATCCCTGCACCACTTTTATTAAGAACCTTGTATAAAAAAGAGATCATCGAAGAGAATGGTACACACTGTTTTATATACTTCCAATCGGATGATGCATTTTTAACACTGTATGATGACAGAGAGTTTCTTTATACTAAATCGTTAAAATACTCATTTTCTCAGATGCATGACCGATATTGTGAACTATTGGGTGAACAGATCGAACTTTCAGCTTTCACAAAACTTTTATCCGAAGAGGGGCTAAGAAGTTCTCAAAGTGAAAACCAACAATATCTGATCAAACTTTTTGGCGAAGTATTCCTACACATCAATGATGTTATGACCTATTCTAAGCGTGCGTTTGAACTTGACAGAATCGATAAAGTCTATATCGGTTCTGAAGTAGGTGCAATTGTCGGAATGGATGAATATTCACAGACATACTTGGGCTTGGACTCCAGTGACTTCAACTTCAATTATGGATTTGAGACAGAAGAGTGGTACATCGACCAGATGCACCTGCTCATGCATCTTACTGCGCAACTCGAAGCTGAAGACAAGTATACATGTAACTTCACACGTTTTCATCGACCGCCTGCATTTGTTAAACGTGCGAGCGGACAACTTATTCTAACAGCAGCAGCGGCAGCCGTTGTTGCCATGATCTACCCGGGTGTCTACTGGACTCTTGATGGTATAGAAAACATTAAAAAGCTTGCTCTGACGTCAGAGTACACTGAACTGCACATACAACGTCAGGACAGAGAAAAACAGGTCAATCACCACACAGAAGAGATGAACAAGGTAAAGACACTTGTCGAAAATGAAAATAAAGCCTTGGATGAGAAGAAAGCCGTATTGACCAAGATACATGATGTCAAAGTCAACTACCCGATGAAAGCCAGTAGGATAAGCGATCTTACAAAAGACCTTAATAAATACAAGGTCCAACTTTCTAAAGCCAGCTATTCCCAAGACTCAAAAACAAATGAGAAGATGTTTACGTTAAACTTGGTTTCCAAAAAAGATAAGAGCATCACAAACCTTATCGAATGGTACACAAAGACAAAATCCTCACAATACAAATTTTCTTTCAATAAGATCGAATTTGACAGTGAAGGAAAGTTATATTCAAGTGAGTTAAAGGTGGTTCTCAAATGACTTTAGAAGATATATTAGGTGATATTGACAAATCCTTTGCAGAAAAAAAGCAAACTGACATTTATGCTATTTATGTCATGGTGGCCGCTGCCTTAATTGGCTTGTCTTATGTACTTTTTTGGGACAGTGCTGAAATCGGCTACAACAAGACTGTTGCCGAGACTAAAGCCATTGAGAAGAAGATCGCTGATGATCAGAACTTTCTTAAGTGGAACCCTCAAAGCAAGATAGAAGGACTGAAAGCACAAACACTTAAACTGAAGCAGGATTTTGTGTCGCTTAAAGACCAATCTGAATACATCAAGTTTAAGATTGAACAGATTTCCAGTCTGTACTATGATGAACAGGCCTGGGGGGAATTCATTGATTCTATCTCAGAAAATGCAAAAAAATACGGTGTTCAGCTTCATTACTTGTCAAATGAGTTTTCAGCTGACAAGAGTACTTTTGGACATGTCCTTGATATTGAGCTGAAAGTCACAGGAGACTTTCACAGAACGATGAAGTTTATAAATTCACTGGAGCAGAGCTTTCTTGTAGTCGATATTCACAATGTCGATTTAATCGCAGCAAGTAAAATTGACAGTGAGTTAAAAATCTCTGTATGGGGGATCACGTATTGAAAACAAAACTATTAATACTTACATTGTTTGCAGGCTTGTTGCAAGCGGATGCAAATATGAGCTGGATTGACCAGAAGATAGATGAAATAAAGCCGGCTAGAACCGGCCTTCAAAGTAGTACTTTGGCGAGACTTAAAAGCCCGTTCATCGTTATTAAAGAAGAACCGAAAAAATCTGCTTCTGGTAAAAAAGATGCAAAAGCGCCTTCAACTGTGACAAAGAAGGACGTTACCAAGAAAGATATGGATAAGTCACCTTTAACTTTGCAGATCGTACTGAATTCTTCTGCCTTGATCAGTGGTAAGTGGGTTAAAGAAAATGAGCTTATTAGAGGATATAAACTTTCTCAAATACAAAGTGACTATGTTGTGCTAGAAAGAAAGAGTAAGAAAATCAAACTTTTCATTGCACAAAAAAGTAAAAATCTCAACATCTCAACAAAATAGGGAAAGACATGAAACTAACACTAAAACCATTAAAGAACACTCTCATAAGCAGTGTTGCAGCGGCAACGCTAATGACATCATCTTTAAGTGCTGACTGTACGTATCAGCTCTTTTCAATCTCTTCCATCAAAGGAACTCAGATTACGGAGTTTGTTGACCAACTTAGTGATGAATGTTCGTTCAGTGTTATCGTAACCGATCCGGAAGCGGAAAAGTTATTATCAAAAGAGCTTAACAAGACTAATCTCAAAAACTTGACTATTGACGAAGTCCTCGACTTGGTTCTGAAAGAGAACAATCTCTTTTACAAACTTGAGAACAATATCTTGCATATCTCTTACCTTGTAACGAAAACATTTGATATTGACTATATCATAACCAATCGTAAAAGCACCGGTACAACAAATGTCACGCTTAGCAGTAAATCTGGTGTTCAGGGTGGTAGTACCACAGGTGCTGCAGACACATCACAGTCATCATCAAATGAATCTGAAAGCGGTATTGAAATCGAGACTACGGATGAAGTCGCTTTTTGGGAAAACCTTGACCTAGAGTTTCAATCGGTATTAAACCGTCCCGAAGATGATTACAGTGCAGATGCCCCAATCATCAACAAAACTGCAGGCCTTGTGACTGTTTCGGCAACACCAAAACAGATGGAACGTCTTTCAACTTACCTGCAAGAGCTTCAAAGAAAGGCAAAGGCACAAGTCCTTATCGATGTCAAACTATTGGGTGTTACGCTTGATAATAGACATGAAACTGGGGTTGACTGGTCACAACTGTATGCTCTTCAAAACTTTCAGATCACCACTAATAATCTTTTAACAGACAATGTTAGTGAGGTAGAAGATGGTGCTATTACAGAATATGGACGAATCGGTGCAATTAATTCCAGTGCCATTAATATTATCGGGTCAGGTTCACTCAATGAGGTAATAAAGTTCCTTAAAACACAAGGGAATGTAAAAGCCATATCCAATCCTAAGATAATGACACTAAACAATCAACCGGCACTCATCAGTGTTGGTAGTGAGTACTTTTATAAGATACAACAGACAACCCAGCAGCAAAGTTCTGGCGGTGGTGTAGCCTCCACCTTAGAAAATGATGTCGTTAGTTCTGTTTTTGCAGGTATTCTGCTTGATATAACGCCTGAAATCGATGATAATGGACTCATTACACTAAAGGTAAATCCATCATTAAGCGAGACACGTCAGGACATCGCCTCAGATGAAGATGGAGCGACACGTGATGTTCCACCGGATCTAAATCGTCGACAACTCTCATCTGTCGTCTCTGTTCGAGATGGTGAGCGTGTTATTCTTGGTGGTCTTATTCAGTCAAAGGATAGTATCAATGAAAACAAAATCCCTTTACTGGGTGATGTTCCTATTCTTGGCTGGTTATTCAAGTACCAAGAGAAGATCAACACTATCGAAGAGCTTGTTATTGTTATCGAACCACATATTATTAAAGATGGAAAACAGACTATATCATTAAGCGAATTGGGCTATACCGGTCTTAATGAAGAGCAACTTGACTCTCAGGCCTTTATTCATTCAGAAAGTCAGGATGATCTGGCTGAACTCGATGCAAAAAATGCTGAACTGGAAGCTGAACGTAAAGAACGAATGGCAGAAAAGAAAGCAGCTACAGACGCAACAACAATTGAAGCTGAAAAAGAGTAGATGAAAAGTAGCTTTTACCTCTCTTCGAAAGAGGTCTTTTTAGATGTCGTAGATGCGAAAGAGTATGTTCAACTCGATCGTGTCTCAACACTCTATCAATCTTTAAAAGACTCAGTCAAAAAACCCCTAAAAATGATTCTTCTTTACGGTAAGCCGGGAACAGGGAAAAGCATGATGCTTAATAAGCTTTATGAGGACCTTAAAGACCAGCAAAAAGTCGTGATGTATCATACACCTTTGGTTGATGAAGTCGAGTTCTTAAAATCACT
>JBFEWG010000037.1:0-15959 GCA_041546465.1 Sulfurimonadaceae bacterium | reverse complement strand
TGATGTTTTACCCCCTTGTGGGATTTCTGCTGGGCAGTCTTTTATATGCTGTCTCGACCATACTTGAACCTTACCTGCCGACTACCCATCTTCATCTGCTTATATTTGCCCTCTGGGTCATCCTCACCGGCGCACTGCATCTTGATGGTTTATCAGACACTGTAGATGCGCTGTTTGTCTCAAAAGAAAGAGCATCTGAAGTCATGAAGGACCCTCATGTCGGTGCGATGGGGATGACCTATACCGGAGTCTTTCTAATCCTAAAAGCTTCGGTTTTATGGCACTTGGAAACCCTTTGGGCACTTCCGCTTATCCTGATGCTGGCACGCTTCAATACCGTCATTGCTATCTATTTTTTCACCTATATCCGTGAAAATGGAATGAGCACCTTGGCTAAAGAGGAGTTTACACGAACGCAGTTTATCTTCTCTTCACTTATGGTCCTCACAGCAGTCATTCTTTTTTCTTTTGGACCTGTTTTTCTTGCACTCTCTTTGGCTTGCGCAATAGTATTCAAGCTATGGTTTACCAGGCGGTTTGGAGGCTTTAGCGGAGACCTTTATGGCTTTATGATCGAAGTAACAGAGTTGATCCTGCTTCATCTGTTGATTATATTACAGACGGGAATGTTCTGATATGAAGATCACACTCATACGTCATGGCGAAGTCGACGAAGCCTATCATAAATGCTATAACGGCCATATTGACATCTCTCTGTCAGACAAAGGGAAGGAGGAAGCGAAGACGTTGGCTGATCACTTCAAAAACAACACCTTTGATGCCGTCTTCTGCTCAGACCTTAAACGATGCAGACAGACCCTTAGTGCTTTTGATCTGAACATAACTCCGGTTTTTACACGTGCCCTGCGAGAAAAATCATGGGGACGGCATGAAGGAAAAAACTTTGATCAGATCATCGACGAAGAAGCCTTTGGCTATGAGAACTTTGAGCAGTGGATCAATGCTCTTGACGGCGAAGAATACGCTTCCTATATCAAGCGCATAGAAGGCTTTTTCAAACGCTTTCTACCCGCAAACCCCTATGAAGAAGTACTCGTCATGACACACGCCGGTGTGATACGCGTCCTCATGCATCTTCTTGAAGGTATCACTTTAGAAGAAGCCTTTTGCCAACCCTTTGCATATGCCGATTTTATAACACTTGATACAGAAACTTGGACATTTTCCAAAGCGACTAAGGACTGCGGAGGCTCTCAATGCGTATGATTTTTCTGCTTCTTTTACCCTTGCTTCTCTTTGCTCAAGAGCGTATTATCACATTAGCCCCTTCGATCAGCGAGGTCGTTTATGCCCTGGGAAAGGGGGATGAACTTGTTGGTGTCAGTGAATACGCCTCCTTCCCCGAAGAGGTCAAAAAAATAACCAAAATAGGTGGTTATGCCAACCCTTCTTTAGAGAAGATATTCGCACTTGACCCTACCCTCGTCATCGGACAGTCCCATTATCAAAAGACACTTCAACAGCTTAATAAACTAGGTATCAAGACGCTGACCCTGGAGATGAGTACGATTGAGAACATTAAAGGCTCCATCAAAAAAATAGCACAGGCTCTCAAGGCAGATCCAACACCCATATTACGGCCTATCGACGAAGCGATACTAAAGGTCAAGGGCTCTGCTGAACAAGCCAAAAGAGTCTTGATCGTCTATGGTCTGTCTCTGGATATCAACAGGGGTCTTTACATCGCAGGACATAATATCTTCTACGAAGACATCCTGCATCTGTGCGGAGCACAGAATGCTTATGACAAAAAGGAGTTAAGTCAGCCTGTATTGCACTATGAAGGGCTTATAGAGACCAACCCCGACATGGTCATCCTTTTATATCACAGCGCTACTGACGGTGATGTGGACTTTGAAAAAGCCAGAGAGCTTTGGTACAATATTCCTATAAACGCCGCCAGGGACAAAGAGGTACATATCTTGGATAAAGACTATCTGTCCATTCCTTCTCATCGCATTGCACAAAGCATCATCGATATCTGTGAGGTCATCTCACAATGACAGTCAGTGACGTCAAGATAGCCTATACAGATAAGCCCATATTGGAGAATGTTGATTTTATTCTTGAAGAAGGTAAACATCTTTGTATCTTGGGACCAAACGGCAGTGGTAAAAGCACTCTGGCCAAAGCGCTATGCGGTCTGCTTCCTTACCAAGGCTCCATCAAGATCAACCAGCAGGAACTTTCAGCTATTCCTTCTATAGAACGTGCAAAACACATTGCCTATATTCCTGCAAAGATGGAAAGCTTTGAACAGTTCACCACGGTTGAAGACTTTGTACTCCTGGGCAGATACCCCTATAAAAGTTCGTTCAAGGATTATGCGCCAGACGATAGAACACTTGTTCAAGAGGTGCTCCAGGAGTTAAATATACAAATGCTTGCATCACATAGACTGCATGAACTGAGTTCGGGGCAACAACAATTAGTGCTGATCGCGCAAGCACTTGCGCAAAAAAGCAAGCTCCTTATCTTTGATGAGCCTACTTCCAATCTTGATCCCAAAAACACAACACTCTTCGTCAAAGAGCTTAAAAGGCTTCGTAAAAACCACACAACAATACTGATAACACATGACATACAACTGGCATCACACCTCGAAGATCCTGTTGTTTTTATCACCGACAAAAAAGCAACCTTTCATGAAAGAGGTTTTTTTGACAAAACCTTCCTTCAACAGGCTTATGATGTCCGGTTTAAAGAAGAAAACGGCTTGATCGGGATTGATTATGCCTAGTTATCTTATCTGGATATTCTTTCTACTGCTTGCTCTGTTATCTCCGTTTGCCGGAACGGCTACTCTGGATTTTAATGCACTGTTTGAAACAGGTTCACTCTCTCAACGGATCTTTTTGGAACTTCGTCTTCCCCGTATACTGCTCGCTTTTATTTCTGGCGGGACCTTGGCATTGGCCGGTCTTCTTTTTCAGACACTTTTTCGAAATGCATTGATGACACCTTTTACACTGGGGGTCTCGGGTGGGGCTGTCCTTGGTGCAGGTATTGCCATCAAACTTGGAGTAAGTGTAGCACTTGGCATCTCAGCCATATCTTTATTTGGTTTTATGGGCGCTTTCTCGACGGTCGTCTTGCTCATTGTCCTTTCCCGATATCTCAAAAGGGCTGAGCAGGAGTCCCTGCTGCTTCTGGGGATTGCTCTTTCCTTTTTTTACACCTCTGCATTGATGGTAATTTTCTATCTCAGCTCATTTACCGAAACGGCGACTATCATGCGTTTTACCATGGGGAGTCTATCTATAGTCGGATATGATACAGTCATCACAACGTCGATCTTTGCAGGTATTCTGCTGAGCACCTTATGGCTTAAACGCTTTGAACTTCAACTGCTCTCCATCAGTGAGGAACAGGCTTCGCTCAAAGGGATCAATACACAACAGATAACCTATCTGTTTCTCATCATCAGCTCTTTGGCTATCGGTGTGCTGGTAAGCCTTACCGGCCCTATCGGGTTTATTGGATTGATCATCCCTCATATGCTTAGAAAGATATACCAGCGACCGGTTTCATCACTGATTCTTCCTACCTTTATTCTAGGCGGTCTTTTTTTACTCGCATGCGATACTTTAGCCAGATATTTTTCAACAGGTTCTGAGATTCCTATCGGTGTCATCACCGCTCTGATTGGCGGACCTTTTTTTATCTATTTGATTATCTCAAGGCAACGATAAAAAAACCTTATCTCCATTCACACTGTAAAATTAACACTTTCGTAACATTTGTATCTTATAATTTTCATAAGTTATTCTTTTATATAGGGGGTTGATATGGAATCTGCTGATTTATTGACTATATTCATCGTTGCTTTATTGGGATCTCTCGGACACTGTATCGGAATGTGCGGTGGGTTTGTCCTTGCCTACTCAACATCCAAGATCGAAGCCGGACGTTCAAAAGCTTTTCAATCTTTGGCGCATACCCTCTATTCACTTGGTCGTATCTCTGCCTATATGGTCATTGGTGCTATCTTTGGTTATCTCGGAAGTGTCATCAGTTTTTCATTGACAGCCAAAGGGGTACTGTTTATTATCATCGGGATATTGATGATCTTGATAGGTATATCGCTAAGCGGTAAACTAAAATTCTTAACGGTTATCGAGCACTCTTTGGCACAGTCGAAACTGTTCAAGAAACTGTTTAAGATCGTCATCCAATCCAAATCACTTCCAAGTTTTTATCTCATGGGCCTCTTGAACGGTTTTATTCCCTGTGGTCTTGTCTATTTCTTTGCCACCGCTTCAATCGCCTCAGGTTCATCCGTGATGGGAGCTCTTGTCATGGGTATATTTGGTCTGGCAACCGTTCCTGCCCTTTTCATCTTGGGAATGCTCAGCAGTTTCATATCACAGATGTCATGGAGAAAAAATGTACTCATCATTGCTTCTGTCATCATCGCTTTATATGGTGCCTACACAGGTTTTAAAGGGTTGATGATGATAACAAAACCGGAGATGATCAAATCAAAGATGATGCAGATGAAAAAAGAGCTAAAAAACAAGAAAGAGATTTTACAGTGATCAAGGAGTTATAAATACTCCCTAGTCTACCTTTGATTTTTCGTAAAAATAGTTCGTTGCTTGGACAAAACCGTCTACGCTACCACAGTCAAATCGTTCACCTTTAAACTTGTAGGCGATGACTTTCTCCTGTTTTGCCATACTCATAAGGGCATCAGTGATCTGGATCTCACCCCCTCGGCCCGGTTTAGTCTCGCGGATCACATCGAAGATCTCCGGTGTGAGGATATAACGTCCTATGATTGCAAGGTTTGATGGTGCATCTTTCGGATCTGGTTTTTCCACCATGTCAGAGACGCGGTAAACACCTTCTTCCAGCTCTTTACCTGCGATCACACCGTACTTGTTTGTATCTTCTTTAGGAACCTCTTCAATAGCGACGACACAACATTGATATTTCTCATACAGTGCCACCATCTGAGACAATACTCCCCCGGCTTCCTGTCCATCACAGAGGTCATCTGCAAGAATAACGGCAAACGGTTCATTCCCGATCAGTGTCTCGCCTGTCAAGATCGCATGCCCAAGACCTTTCATCTCGACCTGACGTGTGTATGAGAAGGTACATTGATTGATCAGAGAACGGATCTCAGTCAAATAATGTTCTTTTGGCGTACCCAGAATCTGATGTTCCAGTTCATACGAGATGTCAAAATGATCTTCAATGGCACGCTTACCGCGTCCTGTGACGATTGCCATCGTGTGCATACCCGCATCCACCGCTTCTTCTACACCATATTCAATCAACGGACGTGTCAAAACGGGAAGCATCTCTTTGGGCATGGCTTTGGTTGCAGGCAGAAAACGTGTCCCATAACCCGCTGCCGGAAATAAACATTTCTTGATCATTAAAAAACCTATCTGTTAAAATTCAACGAATTATACCCATCAAATCTAACACTCAGTTGAGGATGAGGCAAGCAGACTTCATCGAGTCACACTGTTCCATAATCGAAGAAAGGTCTATCGACACTCTTTTCTTTTCACATGCATCAGCAGTGTATTGCTCAACTCACTTTTCGAACTCACTCCATATTTGCTGAAAATATTCTTCATGTGCGTCTTAAGGGTATTGATCGAGATCTTCAATTCATGAGCGACATCCGGATAACTCATCCCTTTGATGACGCGGTGTACAATCTCTTTTTCCTTGTCTGTCAAACGGGACATGTCTGAATCAACCTGGGTACATTTGGAATAAAAAGTCGATGTTATCGGATCATAAAGCGGATCAACGACTTGCTGGAGCATCGAACTGAGCTCATGCAGCTTATCCATCTCCGGTTCTTTATCGCGGATATAGTAGTAGCTTACAAAACCTATCTTTTTGCCGCTGTTCAACTGTAAAGGGAAGAAAAGAGCTGTCTTGAACCGAATCTCATCACTCATCTCTTTGCATCTGTTTTTAGTCAATGTTCCTTTTAAAAGCTCATACAGTTCCGAAGTTTCATGATATATCTTTGTATGACTGAAACTGTTAATGATATTCTCTCCTATCTCAGCGAAAGTCGGACTGTGTTTACTGAACCCATACTTCTCCATAAGTGTGCAAAAAAGCCGACGTTTATCAGAGATATAATCAATCTTATAGCCTTCATTTCGTAAAATATATATCAATACAAGATCGGCATTGCTCTTGTTTGAGAAGAAGGCAGTTTCCTTCCTCAGCAGTGCCCTGATACTATGTCCATGGATAACACAGGTGAGTATTTGAATAATTTTTTTTAACAGATCCGAATCTGTAACATCATAATCAAGAATCATCTATATACCTTTTTAAGTTCTCACCGTGAGATTATTGTAACAAAATCTGATTACAATAATCTCACAAAAGAAGGTATAATCTATTAAATGCTATACAGGACAAGGAGTTCAGGTGAAAAAAGCCTTTTCTTTGATTGAATTGATGATTGTCATAGTTATTCTGGGACTTTTAGCCTCCATGGTAATGCCAAATCTGATGGGAAAAGCAGATGATGCAAAACGAAAGCTCGTATGTATACAGATGAAAAGCGTACATGAAGCGCTGAAGATGTTCAAACTTGACAACGGTGTTTACCCCACTACAGAAGAGGGGTTGCAGGCACTTTTGGAAAATCCGGATAAGGAGTTGTACGTCAACTACGCGTCAACTCCTTACCTCGAAGGCAAAAGCCTTCCTAAAGATTCATGGGGTAGTCCTTTTATCTATATCAACAAAGAGGATACTGTTGAACTGATCTCATTTGGTGCTGACCGCAAAGAGGCAGGGAAAGATGAGGGAGCTGATATCCGTTTCAGTGAATGCCAATAAGAGACTGATGAGAAAAGGATTTACACTGCTTGAACTGATGATCGTCGTAGTACTGATGGGAATGGTTTACGGCCTGGTTATCAATGTATTCGATCGCTACAAAGAGAAATCAATCGATGTGACACTTTCAAGCCTGGAAGCTTATATGAAAAGTTTTTACCACAACAATCATGTCGCTTTGATCTGTATCAAAAGATGCGGTGAGTGCATGCTATTTATTAATGAGACCTTCAAGCAGAATGTGACACCCTTTCTCAGAGAAGATGTGGAAGCTTACCGCTATGACAAAGATATGGGTCTGCGTGAGTTCCGGTTTCAGCCCTACTTTCGACCTGACGGGCAAGAAGAAGAGACCTGCTTCATGTATGAAATATACCCGAATGGAAGTCGAACGGAAATGATAGTAAAAAATGCTCAAAAGGTGTATGACTTTCCCTCCTATTTTGGCACTGTCAAAACTTTCAATTCCTTGGAAAATGCCATTGAGCACCATAATGAAGAAATAAAAAAGGTGAGTGAAGAATGATTTTTACTTACAAGGGTATCGATGCCAAGGGGAAGAGACTCAAAAGTGATATTGAAGCGTCTTCAATAGATGAGGCGAAAGAGAGACTCAAAGCCAAAGGTATCATCTACGAAACAATAGAAGAGGACATCCCTTCGATATTTGACCATACACTTTTCAGCCGAAAATACAGGATCTCTGCAAAAGAGCTCTCCAATCTCAGCCGTGAACTTGCCATCTATATACGGGCTGGCATCTCTGTCGTCAATGCCTTGAAAGTGATGGGAAAACACTATCAGCACCATAAGAAGATGCACCTTTTCCTCCAGACGATCAGCACTTACCTTGATGAAGGAAAGAGTCTCTACACAGCGCTTGTATCACAGAGTGTCGTCGTGCTCCCCGAGTTTTACAAACACTCCATAAAAGTCAGTGAATCCAGCGGCATCCTTGATCAGGTACTGCTGGAACTTGCACGCTTTCTCAGGGAGCAGGACCGGATATCAAAAGAGATCCGCCGGGCCTTTGCCTACCCGACCTTTATGATTGCTGTCTCTCTTCTTATGGTCGGTTTTATGCTGGCTTTCATCGTCCCCCAGATCACTGCCATCTTCACTCATATGGGACAGGAACTCCCCGGTGTCACACAGTTTGTCATCGCTGCGGGAGAGTTCTTCAACCAGAACTATATTTTTCTGCTGGGTCTGCTACTGATATTTATCTCACTCTTTACCATACTCATGCAATATAATAGAAAGTTTCGTTTTTTTATGCATGCGTTGCTGTTAAAGACGCCTCTTTTTGGACAGATTGTCCTCAAGAGTGAACTGGGACGTTTTGCCTATATCGGTTCCCTGCTGATCCGCTCAGGCGTTCCCTTTGTACAAACGATCAAAATGTCTTCAAATATTCTCAATAACAGTGTCCTTCAACATATTTTTCTCGAAGCTGCCAAGCAGGTCGTAGAAGGTAAGCGGCTCTCTTCCGCTTTAATCGAATCAGAAAAGGTCATAGACCCGGCATTTATCCAGGCGATAGCGCTGGGAGAAGAGACTTCCCAGGTAGAACTTGTTCTCGTGAATATTTCAGAACTTAACTTTGAGGAAAACAAGGACAAGATCGCCTTGCTTCTAAGCCTTCTGGAGCCTCTTTTAATGCTCTTTGTCGGCGGAATCATCGGTTTTATCGTTGCAGCCATGCTCTTACCGGTATTCTCCATGAGCATAGGATGACTGCACATGTATAAAAGGACAGAGAAGATCTTCAAAAAGCTGAAAAATTATACTCCAAAACGTCGAGCTATCGCCTTATTGATAACTTTGTTCTTTGTCATTTCCGTTACAGCAGCCGTCGGGGTCAGCATGATCCAACTGCGTTTGAATGCGCAACAGGTGCGTGAAGGTAAATGTCTGATTCAAAGCAGTATGATACTTGATGACCTGATAAAGCTGCTCAAGACTTCTCCGGTACTTGAGAAGATCAATAATGCTGATGACCTGCGCTACTTTCTTGAGAACGCATCGCTGATTCCTGTAGCCCTCGAAAACCTGAATGTCAAACTGAATATACACAGTTCGATGGGACGTATCAATATCAATACACTCGCATCTTCCAAAGCTTTTCAAGAGGCTCTAAGCCTATATATGTTGCAATATGAGATAGAGGATGTTGATTATTTTCAAGACCTTCTCATCGATTCAATGGGCGGTAAACAGCCGCATTATAGGACAGATATTTTTGACAATCAACCATGGCTGTACAAAGAGAAGATCGTCTCAATGGCACACTTTGAACAGATAGTTGATTACTATGTCATCACACGGCATGATACGAAGATAAGAAAAATAGCATGGGACAATCTTATTCGCTTCAGTTCACCTAATGATTATAATATTGATGCCAATTATATCAGCTCAGGACTCTGGCAGCTTCTTCTTCCAGATCTGAGTGAGGATATTGCCAGAGATCTCTCATCATGGGAGAACTTATACAAAACGGAAGAGGATCTAGGGCTTTCGCAAGAAGAGCTTGAACATCTGCATAGGTTTCAGTTGAGTTATTATGTACCCCGGCTAAATGTTAACGTGGATGTAAAACGCAATGATCAAAATGTGCATGTCGCCTTTGAGTATGACATAAAAACCAAAAAAGTCGGGAGTGTAGACTATGGACTTTAACAAACCGATAACTCCACTGTTTATCGACCTTCATACACCCCTGCAGGCAGAACCAGAAGTCCTGTTCGACCTTATTCTCTCTCCTTCGTTTTACTGGATCAAGCGTATTCCTCTTCCGGTCAAAAGTGTGCGTGAGGTCAAAAAACTTCTCCCTTCCCTTTTTGAGGATACTGTACCACAGGGGAAATACAGCTATTATGCCTACAAGGACAGGGATCATTACTGCATCTTTGCCTATGATGATAAAAACATCCTTGATATCCTTGCAGAGAAAGGAATATCTCCTGGACAGATCAATCGGGTCTACTTTGCACAAAGTGAATTTCAGGATATCGAAGAGGCCATCTCTATCGATGATCACTGTGCTCTTGATATTGAAGATCGCGTCGTCGTCAAACTGCCTGATACGCTTGTCGAAACATTAAAACCCTTAGAATTAAAGGATCATCAATTCTCAGAACACGCCATCGAACTTGCACGCTATGCACACATCGCAACCACGAAAAGCCTGATCAACTTTAGTCTCTTTATGGGAACACTCATCATGATATTTGCACTGGACTGGATTGTCAGCAGTGCTAAGATATCAGAGTTTGATACGGCACCGTCACATCTTTTTCAAGAGCATAAACTTCCTATGACAAAAGTACAAAATGAAGCGATTCTTTCCTCTCTTCAAAAAATGTACGACAGACAAATGGCTCTTCGCCAGATCTCGGCTGAGATACTAGCTCTTAAGCTTAATAAGAAGGAACATATAACACTCTACGATTTTAAAGACAAAACACTCACTGTCGAACTACAGGTACCCTCTGCTAAGCGGGTACCTGCTCTTCTCAAACCGTTGCAAAAGAGTCATCCATCTATGAAAGAGGAATACCGGAACTCTTTACTGCGATTGGAGTTTGAACTATGAAGAACATCAATCCTTTGTATATCGTACTGCTGCTGATTATGATCCTAATCGTGGTGCTTTTCAACCTGATACAGGTCAAAAACACGCTGCATGAAGCACAAAACAGTTTTGACAAGACCAAAACAATGGTACACAACATCGTTGACCTGCAACAGAGCTGGGACAACGGTAAACGTACCAAAGACACGATTCGTCGTATCTTACGGTCGTCTTCCCTGCGAAAAGCACAGATTACGCAAAAAAACAAACGAGGGCTGATAGAGATATACGCTGGGTCAATAGACTCCAGCTCGGCAAGTTATCTCATCAGCCGGCTGCTCAACGAAGCTTTTACTATTAACAGCATGAAGATTCGTCGCCTCAGTAAAGAGCGTGCCAGCATCTATGTGGAGATAAAATTATGAGAACACGAAGTATAATCGGATATGGGCTGCTTACTCTTGTGACGATACTCTATTTTATTCCCAAGACCAATCTCTATTATCAGCTTGAACATAAACTCCAACCACATGGTATCATCATCCACAACGAACATGTTGACGACAAACGGTTCTGGCTGGAGATAAGTGATGCCCAGCTTTATGTACAGAAGATCGAGAGCCTTCATGTCGACAAGACAAAAGTGATGCTTCTGGGCTTTTACAACAGAATAAAGTTCAATAATATCCTTCTCGCATCGACTCTGGGACAGTTTGTACCTGAACAGATCAACACGGCCACACTCTATTATGCCCTGTATAATCCTTTGAGCATAAAAGGATCTATACTCGGCGACTTTGGTCAAGCTGATGTTCATATCGATCTATATGAGGGGCTCCTTACGGCAGATATCAAGCCATCCGATCTCATGAAGACAGAGTTCTCTTCCACATTGAAGAACTTCATCCGGGACAAGAAAGGAGTGTATCATTATGAATATCGCTTCTAAAGTCTGGGTCGTAACTCTCCTGACCCGTCTAATCGTTATCGTTATCATTGGAAAGCTTCTGGGCCTTCTGCTTCTGTGGCTACTGCCAAATGAAGGAATCGACTTTTATGAACAAAAACGGATGCTTCCGCCATACCACTCTTACACTGTCAATACCATCATCGAACCGCAGATCGTGCAAAAAGGAGACAAATCGGGCATTGGGTACCTTGAGTCAAGTATCAATACAATGCTACTCAAGGGACTTTATCGTACAAAAAGTTCAGGATATATCATCGTAGCGATGAAAACACGTGCGGACAAGACAGAAGTCCTTGGTATTGGAGATAGCTTTGCAGGATATAAACTGATCGAGATCAAACCATCCGGGGCAATTTTTGAAAAAGATTCACGTCAATACACTCTGGAACTGATACGCACCGATCTTGCTTCTTTGCGTAAAAAGCATGCGCCTTTTATCGAAGGACAGCCCTACCAGATGTCACGACTCGAGATTCAAGAGTATGCAAAGAACTTTGGCGCTATACTTGAAGACATCAGTATCATCGAAGTCAAAGACCGGGGAAAACTCAAGGGCTTTAAGATCACCCGTATTCGTCCGAATACACCATTTTCATATTTGGGACTGCGTAAGGGGGATATTATTATAAAAGTGAACAATGAACCGCTCAAGTCCTATGCCGATGTACTAAACATCTATCAGAACATCAATGATATCAACGAGATAGAACTGATCGTATTACGAAACAATAAAGAGAAGGAGCTCCGCTATGAGATCTATTAAACTATTATGGCTTGTCCTGTTGATGACAGCCTCTTTACTTGCGGCAAGAGAAGAAGTCAATATCAATTTTTCCAATCTCAAGATAACGGATTTCATTAAGCTGATCGGTAAGATCAGCGACAGGAATATCCTTGTCCACCATAAGATCAACGGTACGGTAGACCTTGTGACGACGACACCGATATATGATGATGAAGTTCTTGGTATCTTGATATCTGTCCTGGAATCAAAAGGTTTTACACTGATCCAAAACGGGTCGATGTATGAAGTCGTCCGTTCATCTGAAGCGACAAAACACAACCTGAAAGTCGTCAAGCCCGGAAGAAAGACGACAGGTCCGATGATGGTCACCCAGTCGATTACTATCAAAGATGAGAACGTTGACGTCATTGCTGCAAAAGTACGTTATCTCGTCTCCAAGACAGCCAAAATGATGACACTTCCCGCATCCAACACCCTGCTGGTAACCGACTATCCTTCCAACATCGAGACCATCAAACGTGTGATCTCAGATCTGGCAAAAGACAACAAGATGGCAATGAAAGTCGTTGCCATCAAAAATGCCGATATCAAAAGCCTGCATACGCAGATCAAAGATATCAGCAAGAGCTACTTCAACAGCAAGATCCAGGGAGAGGAGGTAACTGTTCTTTTAGACACGAATACCAACTCACTTGTCCTTGTCGGAAAACAGAAAAACATCAACGAACTGATGATCATGATTGAAACTCTCGATAAAGAACAGAACCTTAACGAAATCGTACAGATCTTCAATCTGAAAAACTCTGATGCCAAAAATGTCAAAACATCATTGGACGATATCATTGCCACACAGACATTCAGTGACCCGACACTTAAACCGAATATCTCTTTGAGTGAAGAGATCAACTCCATCATCGTCGTCGGCGATCCAAATATCATCAAAGGGATGAGGCTGATTATCGAAGAGCTGGACAAAGAGAAATACCAGGTCTATGTCCAGGCCCGTATCGTAGAGGTCAATGATCAAAGTTCTGAAGATATCGGGTTTCGTTACGGCATGGAAGGAGGTATTGCCACCTCTTCCGGGCTTTACACCTTTTCCGGAAACTTCGGTGGAGTAACAGTGCCTATCAGTGACCAGTTTGCAGGAAAACTGATCAACACCATTGGTGATGTGGATCAATACCTTGTCCTTGGTGCAGCACTTGACTTCCTTCAGAGTAAAGGGGCATCAAAGACGATCTCAAATCCTTCTATATTGTGTGTCAATAATAAAGAGTCTTCTATCTACGTTGGCAAGACCCTCTCCATTGCTACCGGTTCGATCAATGCCAATACCGGTTCAACAACAAATAGTTTCAAACGTGATGATATCGGTCTAAGTCTTAAGATAAAACCACGTGTCTCAAGTCAGGACAAGGTCACCCTGACTGTCGAGACGATACTGGAGAATATCATCGGTGTAGATGAAAACAACCAGCCTATTACAACCAAACAGACGGTCAATACCGAATCGATCCTGCGGCATGGAGAGAGTGTCCTTATCGGAGGGCTGGTCAAGACCTATAATCGTGAGATCGAACAGAAAGTCCCTCTGCTTGGTGACATACCTCTTTTAGGATGGTTCTTTACATGGACAAGTGAAGAAGAACAGCAGGACAACCTTTTGGTGATGCTCACCCCTTTTGTGATCGATAAGAGCGAAAAACTCTCCATCTTGCAAAAAGACCTGGGAGAGCTGGGAAGGATGCAGCAGGAGTACAACAGACTGGTCTTTCCTCTTGTCGAAAAAAAGGCTGAAGAATGATCAAGAAAGACAGTCTACACCTTACTGATCTAGAACCATATGAACCCGAAGGTATTAATATCAACCTCAGCGTACGTGATTATCTTCTTTACACTAAAATAGACGATCAGGTCACAGCTGTCATGACCAAAAACTATCTGGTCGAAGCAACCAACTTCTACAACAAGCTGGAAAAGGAGCTCCCGCTTCTCCTTCTGGACGAGAACTCTTTCGAGAAGCTTTACAACCGTTTTCTGGAACTACGTACTGATAAAGAAATCGCTTCGATGAAAGAGCAGGATGAGACGCCATCACATGAGCAAGAGGAAGAAGAACTCTCTTTGACGGAATTCTTAAGAACGTCGACCGATATCCTGACCTCATCGGAATCCGCACCGATTATCAAATTTGTCAATGCCCTGTTTTATCTGGCCGTTAAGCAAAAAGCCTCGGATATTCACATCCAGGTCCATGAAAAAGGTGGCAAAGTACGTTTCAGGATCGATGGGATGCTGACAAAAAATGCTGATCTGGATGAGAAAGTCATCAACCTCATCGTCAGTCGTATCAAGGTCATATCCAATCTTGACATTTCAGAACAACGTATTCCACAGGATGGCCGTACCCAGGTAAAAATTGCCGGGAAGACACTCGATGTCAGGGTCTCGGTCCTACCTACTTTTTACGGTGAAAGAGTCGTGATGCGTCTACTGATGCAAGGTGATCAGGTTCCACATATTTCTGAACTCGGTTTTTCAGAAAGCCTGACTGCCCAGATGCAGACACTCCTTCACAATCCGCATGGCATAGTCCTGGTCACCGGTCCGACCGGTAGCGGTAAAACGACCTCCCTGTACTCCTTTTTAAGAGAGGTCGAATCCCCTGACATCAACCTAATGACTGTCGAAGACCCAGTGGAATACAAATCAGAGAGTATCTCCCAGATCCAGGTCAATGAGAAAGTCGGTCTGACCTTTGCCGCAGCCCTGCGCTCCATCCTTAGACAGGACCCCGACGTTATCATGATCGGTGAAATCCGTGACGAAGAGACTGCAAATATCGCTGTTCGTGCTGCACTGACAGGGCACCTTGTTTTTTCCACCTTGCATACCAACTCTGCGGTAGCAACCATCGCACGTCTTAAGGACATGGGAATAGAACCATTTCTTATCTCGAGTTCCCTCCTGGGTATACTCTCTCAACGACTGGTGCGGAAGCTTTGTCCTTCCTGTAAAGAAGAAGACCTTACGGCAGAGAATTTCTGTGATGATTACAATCTGCCAAAAAGTCATACTATCTACAAGGCCAACGGATGTTCACAATGTAACTTTACAGGCTATCAAGGTCGTCAATCTGTCGGTGAACTTCTTGTAATGGACGATACGATCAAAGAGCTTATGCGACAAAACGATGATGAGCATATCATCAACAGGCACCTTGAAGAAAAAGGTTTTATCACCATCGACGATCAATTAAAAGAGCTACTTCTTACAGGTGATACCTCCCTGGATGAAGCGATAAGGATAGGCTTACGACATGCGTAAAGGCTTTACTCTGATGGAGGTGATGATCGCTGTCATGGTCATCAGTATTGTCATCGGTGTGCTGCTACAGCTCTTCTCCAACAACACAACACTTTTCAGCTCCATGCGCGGCCACTCAGAACTCTGTATGCGCTCATCCCTACTCATTGGTAACACTGAGTATGGTTATGAGAATAAAAAGGTCAATCTCGCGGATCTGGTACAGGAGTTTGACATCGATGATGACTTACGGCGGAAACTTAAAAAGTACAAAGCAGAGATCACCTACACCCCGGTCAAAATACTTGACACACGAGAACTTGACAGTGTTGACGAAGATATCATGCCCTATCTTGAAGAGCATCAGAATAACGCTCAGGAAGTCACTATGGAGATAGGACGCAGTTCATTTCAGATGGATGAGTTCCAGACAGCTTACTTACGGTTGAAACTGCAATGAGAAAAGCCTTTACACTGCTCGAAATGCTCATAGCCATCAGTCTGCT
>JBFEWG010000085.1:0-8794 GCA_041546465.1 Sulfurimonadaceae bacterium | reverse complement strand
TACATTGAAATAATAAACTATAAAGTGGGTATAGATGCTTCAACAGATCCTAGGACAGGTGTTTGGTACAAAAAACGATCGGGAACTTAAAAAATATACAAAACGTGTAAAAAAGATCAATGCTTTAGAGTCGACATATGAATCATTAAGTGATGATGACTTGAAAGAGGCTTTCAATCTCTTGAAAGCTTCCGTCTTAAGCGGAGAGAAGAGCCTGGATGATGTCCTGGTCGAGTCGTTTGCAATTACAAGAGAAGCGGGTAGACGTGTCCTGAATATGCGTCATTTTGATGTACAGCTTGTCGGGGGTATGGCACTGCATGAAGGTCGTATCGCAGAGATGAAGACAGGGGAAGGTAAGACTCTTGTCGCTACCCTTGCTGTTGTGCTTAATGCGATGAACGGTAAAGGTGTCCATGTTGTCACAGTCAATGATTACCTTGCTTCGCGTGATGCTTCTGAGATGAGTGCTCTATACGGGTTCTTGGGCTTCTCAACAGGGACGATATTGGAGACAGAGTATGACCCTACTGTAAAACGCGAACAGTACCTTTGTGATATTACCTACGGTACAAACAATGAGTTCGGTTTTGATTATCTTCGAGATAATATGTCCTATTCACAAGAACAGATGGTACAGCGTGAGCATGCTTTTGTCATCGTCGATGAGGTGGATTCAATCCTTATTGATGAAGCACGTACGCCGCTTATTATCTCCGGACCGACAAACCGTAAGGTAGAAAACTACGGGAAAGCTGACGAAGTCGCTAAAAAGCTGACGAAAGACGAGCACTTCACCGTCGATGAAAAAGACCGTGTAATCCTGGTGACGGAGGAGGGGATCGTCAAAGCAGAAGAACTGTTTGATGTAGATAACCTTTACAGTCCGCAAAACGCAGAACTTTCCCACTTTTTGGATAATGCGCTTAAAGCGAACTATCTATTCGAGATCGATGTAGATTATGTTGTACGTGACGGTGAGGTTGTGATCGTTGATGAGTTTACCGGGCGTCTCTCTGAAGGACGCCGTTATTCTGAAGGCTTGCACCAGGCCTTAGAGGCGAAAGAAAAAGTCGATATCAAAGAAGAAACGCAGACACTTGCTGATATCACCTTTCAAAACTATTTCAGGATGTATGACAAACTCGCAGGGATGACAGGTACAGCGCAGACAGAAGCGACAGAGTTCGCCCAGATCTATAACCTGGACGTCGTATCGATCCCGACAAACCTTCCGATCAACCGTCAGGACCTGAACGATCTTATCTATAAGACAGAGTTGGAAAAATTTGAAGCCGTGATGAATAAGGTGAAAGAGCTTCATGCTACAGGTCAGCCGGTTCTGATCGGTACAGCTTCAATCGAGAAGTCTGAAGCACTTCACAGCTTTTTGTCAAAGGCAAAGATTCCGCACACTGTCTTGAATGCCAAGCAGCATGAACAAGAAGGTGAGATCATCAAGAATGCCGGTCAAAAAGGTGCAGTAACGATTGCAACTAATATGGCGGGACGTGGTGTTGATATTAAGGTCAGTGATGAGATCAAAGCACTGGGCGGTCTTTATATTATCGGAACAGAACGTCATGAGAATCGTCGTATCGATAATCAGCTGCGCGGCCGTTCCGGTCGTCAAGGTGATCCGGGGACAACACAGTTCTATCTAAGTCTTGAAGACAATCTGCTTCGTATCTTCGGATCAGACCGAATCAAGTCTATTATGGAACGCCTTGGAGTAGAAGACGGTGAATATATCGAATCGAAGATGGTGACACGTGCGGTTGAAAAGGCACAGAAAAAAGTCGAGACTATGCATTTCGAGGGACGTAAACAGATCGTTGAATATGATGATGTCGCTAATGAACAGAGAAAACTTGTCTACAAGTTTAGAAATGATGTGCTTGATCCTTCATATGATATCGACGCAAAAGTCGACGAGATTCGTAGCGAGTATATTGTCAGTACCTTGATGAACTGTGATATCTTCCCGGGACAGAGCGAAGAAGACTTTAACTTGGAGAAACTCTCTTCTGTGCTTAAGGAGGAGATTAACCAGGAGCTGGCGGTAGAGAGTTTTAAAGGCAAGGAGTATGACGTCCTTGCTCAAGAAGTCACCGGAGCTGTTAAAAAAGCGTATGATGATAAGATGCAGGTTCTTGATGATGAGATCCGTACAGCGGTAGAACGCGAGATCTTTTTGAAGACACTTGATCAGACATGGCGTGACCACCTTTATCAGATGGATACGATGAAGACAGGTATCCGTCTGCGTGCTTATAACCAAAAAGACCCTCTTGTCGAGTTTAAGAAAGAGTCTTATAACCTTTTCTCTGAACTAAGAGAAGCGATCAAGTTCGAGACAATCAAAATGCTTCAGATTATTCAGTTCAAATCAGCGGAAGAGGAGGCTGAAGCACTGGCAGAACAGCGTGAAATGCAAAAACGCCAAGATGAGATGAACAGACAGTTGAATCTTCATGACGAAGAAGTGACCGGAGAGAAAAAGGTCGCCAGGAATGAACCGTGTCCATGTGGTTCAGGGAAAAAGTATAAGAACTGTTGTGGAAAGAGCGGTCCCAAAAAAGGTGTTTTAGCTCAAGGAGCAGTGTGAACAATACCCTCGTGAAATATATGGTCAGACGCTACCTGCGTTTTGACCAGGATCAACCTTTTATCTTCCTTTCCGCCTTATTAGCCTTTTTGGGAATTCTGTTGGGTGTGATGGTCTTGATCATCGCAATGGCATTGATGAATGGGTTTGATGCAGAGTTCAGAAAAAAGCTAACGATCATGAACTACCCTTTGACGGTTGTTCCCAAGTTTTACGGATCGGTGAATGAAGAGCTCTACAGGGACCTCAAGTCTCAGTTTCCCGATTTGGCATTAAGCCCCTATGTCGCAACGCCTGTTATTGTCCGTCGCGGTTCGAAGATGGAAGGCGGTTATCTGTTTGGGGTCGATCTTGAGGCGGAGGCCAAAACAAACAGTGTCTTAAAGAAAACGGTAGAAGGCAAAAGTTTTAACAAGTTTGATGTCATTGTCGGGAAGACACTGTTTGACGAGTTGTATTTGAATGATAAAGAGCGGCTGATGTATATCTTTACACAGGCTGAACCAGGGGGGTTGACATTGACTCCCAAGATAAAACGTTTTAAGATTAACGGGTATTTTGATTCTGGTCTCTCTGCCTATGATAAGGCATACCATTACACATCATTGAGTGCTTTACAAACAGTCATGCACCTGCCAAAGACACAATACGATGGTATACATATTTTTTCAAAGAACCCGCATGAAGATCTTGAAAAGATAAAAAAGGTTTTACCTGGTACGGTTCGTGTCAAAGGGTGGTGGGAAGATAATGTCAGCTTTTTCTCCGCTTTGGAACTTGAAAAGCATGCCTTGTTCATCGTGTTGATGCTGATTATCCTGATTGCCGCTGTAAATATTATCTCGTCACTTCTGATGACGGTCATGAACCGTCGTTCGGAGATCGCTCTTTTTATCTCATTAGGTGCAAGTGAGACAGAAGTAAAACGGATATTTCTTTATCTGGGTGTGGTGATAGGTATCAGCGGTATTGTCGCAGGTACAATACTGGGTCTAAGCGGCTTATGGGTCTTGTCAAGTTTTGATATAGTATCCTTGCCGGCGGATGTCTACGGGACGTCCCGACTACCTTTAAAACTTTCGGTCATTGATTTTGTGTCTATCATTATCGGAGCATTTGTGATCGTCGTACTATCTGCGTGGTATCCTGCCAAAAAAGCAGCCCAGGTCGATGTCCTTAATGTCTTGAGAAACGAATAGCAGAGCTTTCAAACAAGCTCTGTCTCAAAACCATACTGTCTCTTCATGGTATGCTTTGCATAGAGAAGAGACCGTATAAACTGTTTGCTTTACCTGTTTTCCTCAGAATCGTTTTTATCAAATATATCGAAGGCCTTAAAGGGAAGGGTGATAGTACGTTTGAGGATGTTGTAAGGTGCGACGATCACGCTTTCAGCAACCGTGTTTTCAACGTTTGGATCTTTCAAATCGCCATGTACCCTTACGGTAGTCGAGATGCTGTCATCACCAAAAATGATATAGCCCAGAACGGGAATATCTTTTGCAGAGCTTCCCAGGTCTGTTTTAACCTGCATCAACAGGTCTACAGTCTCTTTGTCAAGATCAGAGGTCCCTCTTGCAGTGATGACAAGCTCTTTTGAACTGATCTTGGTGTCTTTAATGTTGACGATACTGCCATTGACGTCAAAGTTAGAGTACATCTTGTCAACCTTGAGCCCTTTTTTGGAATATCCTGGGACTGAAAAAGTCATAAGTGATGGTATGGTGTTGAAAAAAGCAAGAGTGTTGTTTAAGACAGTATACTCTTTGATAACTGTATCGTCAACCTGGACAATCCCTTTAAAGTTCTCATAGGTACCTGTAGCGGAGAAGGATAATGTGCCCCCTTTAAAGGTTGAAAACTTAAAGAGTTCGTTGATAAATTTATCATTGAGTTTGTCGCCATAGACAGAGACATCATCATGCTCACTCTGAAATAATACGGCACCTTTGTCATGAAAGAGACGTGCATTGATCGTGTCATTTTTGATGTCTATTTGGATCGTATCTGAGAGAATCTTCCGACCCGAATCACCCAAGATAACATTAGAGTTCTCTGTCTTTATATAAAGCTCAAGATCATTCTTTTCATTTTTTGAATGAATGTTCTTGAGGTAGTCTTTGATAGCAAAGAGATTGAAATCAATATTTTTGGCAATAAACCGGCCTTTCTTATAATAGATAAAATCAATATCCTTATTAATACTTAGCTGAGTTACTTCATCCTCATATCGCCCTTTAATCATATACTGTGTGACTTTTTTGCCGTCTTTTGACAGAAGCGGAGGGAAATCCAGGAGTATCAAGTCCATACCGATATGCTCATTGATAAAGGTCAGATCGGCTGAACCGGCTTTGACATCATACATCTGAAGTGTTTGTGAGTAAGGATAGAGTTTGGAAAAATCTTTAATATTGAGTTGAAGTGATCCGTCTTTGTCCAACATAGCATGTATATCAAACTTTTTGACATCAAGATGATGTGTTTCGTCGTGTTGTTTATAAGAGAGTGTAAAGGCCGGTTCGATAAAAAGCAGCTCAGCAGAGGAGAGTATAGTGTTTTTCAGTACAAAGTCTATGGAGTCCGCACCCAGCTTATAGTGTGTCGAGACTTGAGTAAAGAGCTCTTTATCCAGGGATATCTGAGTCTTGTTCATATCCAGATAAGTATCTTTGATCTGAAGTTTCGCCGGTAAGATCTCGAGTGATATGTCGTTTATACTCAAGAGACTTGGCTGCTGAAGATAGATATCTGTCTTGTTGTTGTCATAAGACAGTGCCAAAGAGATATCCTCTTTGCTTGAGAGATTCAAGTCGCTGCTTTCATGGTTGACATTGGAAAGCTTGAAATCCAGTCTTGTAGCAGCCCGCGCGATATCAAGAACACCATCAACTTTGATATCTGACATGTTGGGTATGTGCAGCCTGAGATCATTGATAATATGTTTTGAATCAAATTTGATCGGTGCAGTCAGAGTGCTGTTGTCCACAGCAATGGTATATTTCCCCAGCTTCCAATGTGATAAGGGAAAGATAAAGCTGTTCGAATTTTTGTCAAAGTTGAGTTGTACACGGATATTCTTGTCTGCAAGCGTCAGTTCTTTTGTTTCTGACAACGGCAGTCTGACTTCTTCAACATCAAAGAAGAAGTCACCTGTGAGTGTCGTCAAATCAAGTTGACCATTGACAACAGCGAGAAAAACATCATCATAATTAATGGAGGTACTGTCAAGACTCAGCAGCCCTTTATGAAGCCTTGCCGTGGCATTGTTGATCTTATAACGTACTCCATTCAGGATAAGATCAGACTCATTGACGAAGAACTGTCCAGCAGCGGACACCTCTTCACTCAGCAGGTCAATGCCGAGTCTGATATGTGCTTTTGTCGTACCTTTCTCTTGTAGCACAGGCAAGGGGATATCATAGGCATTGACGATCTCGACGATATCATTGTCTAGTGTTGTCTGCGTGTAAAGATCAACATCCAGAAGGGTATGCTTATGGTTAAAGTCGATATTTACGGCGCTTGGTTCATCCAGTTTATGTCTGTTGTAGCTGGCCTGATGGGGATTGATACTCAAGACTCCCTTAGTGTAATAGACGTCAGTCAGGGGTGAAGATATAGGAAAAAGTTTAGGATGGAAGCTATAGTTTAGATCAGTCTCACGTGCATGCAAAAACAAGGTGTCTAAAAAGACTTGGGGATTACGGTAATTATAAATACCTTTTGCTTCAATCAGTTGATAATGTTGTGCTTTATTATTGTCGACTATCCATTTCGAGATATTCTCTCTTAATGCAAAAAGGTCGACAACAGGGTCTAAGTCAGCAAAGACGTTTGAGTGCGCAGTAAAGGCCATCGTATCACCATTGCCTTTGATATAAAAATCAACACTAGTCTTTTCAGAAGCGGAGAACTGACCACGTGTATAAGAGTTGCTAGTCCTAAAATCAAGCACTGCGGCAATATCAAAAGGGATACTTGTTGATTTGTGTATAAGGCCTTTCATCTCAACAAGCATAAAATCATCATAAAAATCGAAGTCGACTCGGGTACTGATGTCTTTACTCGTCAGAGTAATAGTATTGTCTTCAGGAGTGCGAGGAGAGTCTGTGTAACTAAAGGTAACCTTGTGCCCATCTACAGTCAGCTCATCAACTTTAAACAAATGAAAGTTCTTACGGGCAAGGTCGATGATAGGCAAAAGTCTCGGGATATTAAGCAGAGGGATTTCATTGGAGCTTTTGTTACTGCTGGAAACATTGATATGCTTGGCATGAAGGACGAGCTTTTTATCAAGTTTTATGTATAATTGCTCTGCTTTAAAGCCAGGCAATAAGACAAGCGGAAGTGAAACACCGTTGATTAAAAGAGCATAGAAAATGATGACACTAGAGAGTATGAAAGCTAACAAACTATATAGAGTAAACTGGATTTTTGAAATAATCTTGCTTACTGTACTGCTCTTCATGTATTACCTTGCTCAACCGCTTCACACTTCGAAAGTACTTTATATACCCTCCGGCTCAATTGGCGCAATTATATCACATCTTAAAGCCAAAAATATCACTGTGACCGCTATGGACAAGACTTTCTTGAGATTTTTTGGAAGCCCTCAGCAAGGTTGGATTTATATGGGTTCTACCCAGATGAGCCATGGTGATTTTTTGTATAAACTGACAACAGCCAAAGCCGCTATGACAGCAGTGACACTCATTCCCGGGGAAACAACCTACGTTTTTTCACAACAGCTTGCAATGAGACTGGGGTTAAATGCAGATATACTTTATGAACAATTTAAAAACACTGCCTATTTTGAAGAGGGTTCACTTGTCCCTGATACTTATCAACTGCCGATCGGTATTGATGAAAAAAGAGCGGCACTGCATCTTCTGCGGTCATCATATCTACGTCACAAGGCATGGTCTGAAAAGATATTTGGCGACTATAACAAGAAGAAGTGGCAAAAATATCTTGTCATAGCATCTGTCATTCAAAAAGAAGCTGCCAATAAAGAGGAGATGCCTATTGTTGCTTCGGTGATCTACAACCGTCTTAAAAAAGGGATGAAACTTCAGATGGACGGCACGCTTAATTATGGAGAACACTCGCATACCAAGATAACCGCTAAGCGTATTCGTCAAGACAAAAGCCGCTACAATACCTATATGTACAGAGGGCTTCCTCCTCTGCCTGTATGTAATGTAGAGCTGTCAGCGATCAAAGCAGCCATATTTCCGGCAAAGACAGATTACCTCTATTTTATGAAGAGTAAAAACGGCACACACGATTTCTCGCGTTACTATTCTACACACTTAAGAAATATAGCTGTTACTAAATGAAACATTAAGGCTTAAAGCTTTAAATTAAAATTACCATAATGCTTAAATGAGTTGTGAAAGTGTTATGATTCTAGCATCAAAAAAAACAGAGAGGAAACTCACATGTCTAAAATCATTTGGTCAAAAATTGATGAAGCTCCGGCTTTAGCTACGTATTCGTTACTACCGATCGTTAACGCTTTCACTAAAGAAGCTGGCGTAGACGTAGTTCTTAGTGACATCTCACTTGCTGGTCGTGTACTTGCATCTCAAGGTCTTGCTGAAGATGAACTTTCTAAATTAGGTGAAGTAGTACTTCAAGAAGATGGAAATGTTATCAAACTTCCAAACATCTCTGCATCTGTTGGTCAGCTTAAAGATTGTATCGCTGAACTTCAAGGTCAAGGTTATGATATCCCTAACTACCCTGAAGAGCCAAAAACTGATGCTGAAAAAGAGATCCAAGCAAAATATGCTGGTTGCCTAGGTTCTGCGGTTAACCCGGTTCTTCGTGAAGGTAACTCTGACCGTCGTGCTGCTAAAGCGGTTAAAAACTTTGCTCAAAAGAATCCACACCGTCTTAAAGCTGTTGATGCTGGTTGTAAAGCTGTTGTAGCTCACATGGGTGGAAAAGGTGACTTCTTTGCTCACGAGCAATCTGTTACTTCAACTGCTGATCAAAAAGTTACTATCGCACTTAACGGTAAAGAGTTGACTTCAATCGATGCTCTTGCTGGTGAAGTTCTTGATGGTACTTTCATGTCAGTTGCTGCACTACGTGCATTCTACAAAGACAGCATCCAACAAGCTAAAGATTTAGGGATCATCTGGTCACTACACCTAAAAGCTACAATGATGAAAATCT
>JBFEWG010000008.1:0-28628 GCA_041546465.1 Sulfurimonadaceae bacterium | reverse complement strand
TTTTCATGATCCGTCCTTTTGATAGATTATAGCATTTTAATGCAGGGTTTTTGACAAGGCCAGTGCCAGTCCAAGTCCCGAAGCTATCCATGCGATAAAGACCATTAACCGTGAAAGCTTCAAGAGGCTTGTCTCCCTACTTAGGGTCATGAATACAATGACATTGTAATATGAGATTGTAAAAGGATAGAATATTGCCAATGCCAAGGTCCATTCCAAATATGAGAGCGTATAGCTTATTGTAAACAACGCAGCGATAAGGAGGTGTTGTTTTTTCTCATTGAGTCTGATAAAAGATGCACCTAAGAGTCCGAGAAGATGAAAGATGATGATAGTGTAAGTCTTCTCGCTCCAGATATCCAGGTCCTTATGACGAGAGAGTGTCTCAAAAAGGTTTGAATCAAGCAGTATCCAGAGCATCAAAGGCACATAGCCGATCAGTGGACTCGCTTTTTGAGGATCGCCTTGTTCGACCGTGTAATCATGCAATAAAAGGGCACTGACTAATGCCAGCATGGAAAAGAGTACCGCCATCCACTCCCTATGGTCAGCCAGGGAAGTAAAGGCGTAGGTGCCGATAGTATAAGCGATGGCCAAGGCAAAAAGCAGCTCATAACGCTGATGCTCTTTAAACAGATAAATACTAAGCGGTGCCATCAACCCGACTGATATTCCAAAGAGCAGAAGGGTGAAAGCATTATACTCGGGATATAAAAACGAAAGTGCAAGCTGCAGGCTTAAAGAGATGATGATCTTATGGACGGGATTCGTGACCTTTCCCCATGGAAACCCACTTAAAAATGTACCGGTCACACCTCCTGCAAAAAGAGGAAAGAGTGTCACAATATCAGAATGATAGTGTTCGGCAATGCCGGTCTGAATGATGAGCAGATAAAAGCTGAGTTCAAATCCAAGTAGAATGACAAGGGCAAAAGAGTGGATCATAGACGATGCCTCCACAGAAGATATAACAAGGCATAGGAGAGATCATACAGACCGACGATCACTCCAAGAGCATCGATACTCCCTGCATAAAAGAGAGATAGGAATATACTTCCTGTGATCAAACGGGCCATTGATGTCGCATAGGCCAGAAGGTGGCTTTCTTTGAAGAGTGCAAGCAGGTGTAAGATACCGACAAAACCCATAAATCCGAAGACCAGATAGTAGTGGGCGTCAAAGGCAAACCCTAAAAAGGTAAAGAGATATGACCCAAAAAGAAGCAAAATGACTGCACCCAAACCATCGGAAGCAAAACCGATCAGGTTGTAGAGCTGCAGGGCAGAGGGCTTGATATATTTGATAGGTCGTAGCAGAAGATAAGTCAGAATGATGACAGAGATAGCACCGGCGATCAGTCGGATCCACCACAGTGCCATAATATTAAGATCAAGCATCCCGGCCTCAACAAAACCGGCTATGGTAAGCGGGACAAAGATAAGTAAAATGACATAGAGCCAAAACTGTGCAAACATCTTTGGCAGTTTATAGAAATACTCTACAACACTTAGGGACATGAAAAAGATTCCTAGGCCGATCGCGACATGGGCATGGGCTATGATCAGGTCATTTCTGTGAAAAAACCATCTGATCTCGGGAATAAAGAGGATGTTTCCCTGGATCATGACGAATAAAAAGGCCCATATGGAGATGACGAGATAGGTATTGGCAGCATAGGTAAGTTTGGCATCCCTGCACCATTTGAGCAGAAGAGGGGCGTAGGCAAAGGTCATCCATTGGAAGACCCACTCCTCATTATACGAGAGCTCTCCTCTGAAAATACGAAGTCCCACAGAGATGGCATAGGCAATCAAAGGGAGAATCCAGAAAATGTCCCAGGCTGCTTTGAACTTCTCTTTGGCCTCGAGTTTGATCAATAAATAAAAAAGCGGGATCAGGGTAAAGCTCATCCCCAGGGTATTATCGCCATGCGGACCCGAAAGGGTCTTTTCTACCTGTCCGTAATTGGGGTTCATCAGGACGACTAATGCGATAGGTGCAGCAAAAAGAAGCCCTTTTGACACCTTTACCCAAAGGGGAGGGGCTTCATACTGTTTGATAACCTTGAAGATGGCTATGATATAAAAGATGCCCGAAGCTGCAAGGATGAAGTTGAGCTCATAGGCAAAGTCATAAAAGGGAAGTCCTCTCTGCACACCAAACAGGATGGAGATCACCATCATGAACAAAAAGAGGTGCCACAGAAGAAAATAGTTTTTAAGTGGAGTGACAGCCGCATCGAGGTTTAAGCCATCTTTGGAAAAAAGGGCAAAGGGAAGCAATGAGAGTGCAAGCATCACCGGGCCGTATAGCATCAACGTGATATGCAGCGAACGTGTCCTTACCGGTTGTAAAAGTGTACTGTCAAAGAGTGTAAAGCCGACAAGCTGAGCGGCATAGATCAGGCCTACGAACACGGAGGCCAAAAAGATCCATCCCCACAGAGGGATAAAAGAGATAATAAGTTTATGAAATTTTTCCATCGTTCATCCTTATCGAATGTGTTGCATATTTTTCAATCTGTAGATCATGTGAAGCGACGACGACAGTTGTCCCTTTTTTGGAAGCTTTCGCCAGAAGTTCATAGACAATGAGGGTGTTCTTTGAGTCAAGGCTACCCGTGGGTTCATCGGCAAAGATGATAGCAGGATCATTGATCAGTGCCCTTGCCAGGGCAACGCGTTGCCTCTGTCCACCTGATATCTCATTGGGATAACGCCCAGCCAGCTGTTCGATCCCGAGTTCTTCCAAGAGTGTATGGATGTTCTCTTTTTTCTCTTTCAGTGCGGCTAAGGCTATGTTCTCATAGACTGTCAGATAGTTGATGAGGTAATGGAACTGAAAGACAAAACCGATCTTTTTTTGGCGAAAACGGTCTATCTCTGTTATCTCGTTGATAGGCGTATTATCCAAGAGAAGCTCACCTTCTGAAGGGTGTAATAGTGTGGATAGAATCGATAGAAGGGTGGACTTTCCACTTCCACTCTCTCCGCTTAAAAAGATAAAGTCTCCGGCAGCTATCTTTAATGAGATATCAAAGAGGACTTGTTCATTGCCATAGTGATGGGAGATGTTTTTGGCTTGGATCATTAGGAACACCCCTGATTGATAAGGATAATAGGGTCAGTCTTGGAGGCTATCCAGGCAGGAATCAGTGTACCGACAAGTGCCATGAACAGAGTAGAAAGCAGGACATACAGAGCAGTTGAAGCGGAAAGGGAACCATTGACATAGCCCTGTAGCGTCTCGATATGCGGAAGCAGCCCCAATATGATGAGGCTCAGTCCCAGTGCGAAAAGATAGGCACTGAAACTCATGATGATAGTCTCAACGAAGAGGTTCTTGATAATAAATAGACGGCTTTTTCCCAAAGCGCGCATGATTCCAAACTCCTCTTTTCTCGAGTTGACAATCATGCTCATCACGGAGGCGATACCCATCAATCCCATGGCAAAGGCAAGAGAAGAGATAACCAAGGAGGAGTTTTCGATGATCTTGAACTGGTTGTATTCCTGTACAAAGCTTTGTGTGGTCTTGACTTCTATCTCCTTGTCCAAGACAGCAATCTTCTCTTTGATCTCTTGGGTATGAGCGGGTGACGTTGCAGAGACAAGGATAAAAGAGGCAGAACGGCTAAAAAGGGTACCGGCATCTTTGATATTCATCACGACACCGCCTTCTTCAAAACCGATATCGCTGGTATAAGAACCGGATATCTTAAAGCGTTTGTTGCCGATCTTGACACTTCTGCTTCGAAGCTGTTTGGAAAGAGTCTTGCCCAGAAGTACTTCTCCCTGTTTGGGGTACTTTCCATCCATGAGTTTGTAGTGTGAAAGGTGGTTTTGTGTAACACCGTAGATACCGGCGATAGGAATATGGCCTACCGGTGAGGCACCTACGATCATGGCGTAGCTGGATTTGACATGCTCTATGGTATTGATCTTTTCAATCAAGCCGATATCAATATTGGAGAAGAAAGTGTCCGCGATACCACGTTGGGTGATGATGATATCCCCGTCTGTTTTAATCATCTTCGAGTACATCCCGATGACGCCCTGAGAAATAGAGCTGATCAGAAAGATGGCCATCACTGCAATGGTGATGGAAGAGAAGATCAAAAAACTCTTGAAGGGATTTTTGGAAAGTGCTTTAAGCGAGGTCACTGTTCAATAGCTGCTTTGAGTTCTTCTACTGTTGAGATGTAAGCAATGCTTTCAACTTTTTGATCTTTCATGTGTAAAAGAGTGAGTTTCTCTTCCTTATGCGGAACAAAGTTCTCGAACTGGTCTTCATAATGCAGATAGATAGGGTGTTTGTACTTTTGCATCTTTGGCAGGGCAAACATTGTTGTGATGATAGATGGCATGCGGTTAATGTCCGCTATAAAGACAGCATTATGATCAACAATATAACTTGATTTTTTTGTATCAAGGTAGTCGTTTACCAAGGCCCCCGTGTCTTTCTCAAAAGAGATGATGATCAGTTTCGTCGCTGTTGGGATCTGCATAGGGTATTTGTTCTGGTTTTCATATTTATAGTGTTTGAGTGTGTTCAGGTGGGTTCCGATCTTTAGTGTTTCAGCGGCAAAGAGTGTAAGAGATAGAGTAAGCAGGATTAATAGTATTTTCATAGGATTTCCTTGATGTGTTGATAGATGATTATAGCGTTAATTTGTTACGAAATGGTAAAAACCGGAATTTCGCTGGGGGCTTTGTAACGGACTTGTGGGCCCCAGTACCCCAAACCGCGTGTGACATACAGGAGTGTCTTGCCATGAATATACAGACCCGAAAAGTAGGGCTGGAAGCGTTTGACAACTCTGTTGAAAGGATAGATCTGTCCGCCATGGGTATGTCCGCTTAACTGGATGTCAATACGATATTTTGAGGTATGTTCGATATCTTTTGGTTGGTGGGCCAAAAGAATGGTCGATATGCTCTCATCTAGACGTGAGAAAAGTTCATCGATGGGGCGCTTTATCCCTCTGGCAAAGCTATAGCGATCACTTAGTCCGACAAGCTGAAGAGGCGTGTTGTTGATATTTAGTACGGCAATACTGTTATCAAGACAGATGATACCGTTTAACGCCAACTCTTTTTTGAGTCTTTTAGGCCCGTATGCGATGTCATGGTTGCCTGTGACATAATAGGCTGCTGCCTCCAACGCACGAAAGGCATGAAAATGTTTATGCAGCCGAAAAGCAAAGGTTTGAAGGATGTCTCCTGTAAAGAGGACAAGGTCGGGGTGGAGTGCATTGATCTTTTTGACGAGGTTCTCCAGGTATTGTATGTCCAAGCTCTTTTTCATGTGTAAATCGGAGAGTTGGACGATGCGCAGTCCTTTAAGTTCATCTGCAAAGTTCCCCGGTTCAAGTGTGATCTCCTCGAAAGGAAAGCTTTTCCAGCCTGTCTGCAGGCTCATATTTTGCTCCAGAGTCTTTCATTAAGTTTAAGCTCGTGCACAATTCCGATGGCAAGTTTCAAGGTCGAGATATATTCTTTCACGAGTTTGTAATCCAGAAGAGAGCTGAATACAGTGGGTTCAAACAGGTCCTTGTTGTATTCAAGTGCGAGGTATATCTGATTATGGTTAAAACTGATGTACAGAGGAACCCTGGATCGTTTTTTAAAGTCCAAAAGGCGTTTCATCATAGAATGTGTAAGAATATAGCGGGCTTCAATCTGTTTGGTCCCATAGACGACAAAATGCTGCTCAAAAGTCGGATCATCCATCTTGACCAAGGCTTCTTGAGAGAAGTTATTGCGCTGCAGCCACGAACCAATGACTTTTCCGAAGATCTTTTCGGCCTTATCAGGAAGTATGGTTGTGCGTCCCTGAAAGTTCTTGTTGAAGTCAGCGATAATAAAGAGACCCTGAAAGATGGTGTGCCAGGATGTCCTTCCTTTTGAGTCTTTTGTCTTGTATTCGGCGTGTACATCCGAGAACTTCAGTTTGACACCGTCGATCTCTCCTTTGACAAGATCATTACCGTTATAGCGGTCTATTTTTTTTCTAAAGAGTCTTGAGCGTTCAAAATGTGTCTGAGAGACACAGAGCGTCTTGCTGTAATGCAGGGACTCATCGATCTGCTCGATAAGCGGATGGATGATGTTGTCTTTGAACTCATGTGCATAATCCTTGCTCATCACCTTCTTGATCCACATAAAAAGTCCAAATCCAAGAACAAGGGGTGCAATATCCGTCTCTGAGTGTGAGTTTGAGTTGGTGAAGATGAGATAGGTGATGCCGATAGCCAGCAGTGCAATGATGATGCCGATAGTGATCAGCTTTTTAGCGAGCTGTTTTCTGTCATCTTCGAGTTTTTTCAGATCGGGGTGAAGCTCATTATAAAAAAAGTTGGTGAGTTCACTGATCTTTTTCATAAGCCGGTTTGTCTACTTTTCAAAGAGCTCTTTGACGTTCACATTCTGGCGTTCACTCTCTTGTGCTTCAAAGACGGCTTTACGGGTGTAGCGCATAAAGTTTGCCATGATGTTTGTCGGAAACATCTCGATGATGTTGTTATAGTCTGTCACGGCCTGGTTGTAGGCACGTCTGGCTGCAGAGATCTGTGCTTCAATCTCATGTAAAGTACGTTGAAGGTGCATGATGTTCTCATTGGCTTTAAGATCGGGATAGTTCTCCACGGCTACCATGATCGAGCCCAATGCTCCACTCATCTTGGCATCTAGATCGATCTTCTGGTCATCACTGAGTCCCGGTTTCATAGCCTGTGAACGCCATTGGGTGATCTTTTCCAAAAGCTCTTTTTCATGTGACATGTACTGCTGTACGCTTGAGACAAGGTTGGGAATGAGGTCATAGCGTTTTTTCAGTACCGTATCGACACCGGCAAAGATGTTTTCAACCTGGTTTTTATGCGAGATAAGGGTGTTGTACATCAGGATCAAAGCAAGTGCGACAACGCCGATAATAATCCATGTAATCATAGGATACCTTCGTGTGTTAGATGTAAATGATTATACGTGCAGAAAGATTAGTATGAGATTAATACCTTGAGTTTTGACATCAGATTTTCTTTTCGTTTAGGATCATCTTCTTTTTCTATCTGCAGCTTTAACCATGCAAGAAGAGCTCGCTTATAGCCATGATAAGACAGCTCTTCGATGAGACCTCGCAGGTTCTCTTCGCTTAGGTGTTCTTTGATCAGGGCTGATGCCAGAAGGCGTGAGCTAAGAGGCTGCATATTTTTGACGTCGTTATTGAATGCAAGAGTATCCTTGTTTAAAAGAGCCGAGGCAAAGTCCCGGTACTGCTGTGGAAGATCTTGTATCTGCACAGGGGAGAGCTTCTTATTAAGCAGGTTCAGATAGGCCAGTTGAGAAGGTTCCGGTTCAAGTGCCAAGAGTTCAGAAGCTTTTTCACAGGAATCTGCCTCCAGGACACTGATGTGCATTGCACATGTGCTGAGTTCGATATCGATCAGCGTATGCAGTCGGGCAGACTTTGAAGCCTCATGTCGTGCACGTGCCAGATCGGTTTTTGCACGCAGTTCATTGCCTTCGAGATAATGCTGTGTGTAAGCATTTAAGGATGAAGTGGCCTGATATTGCCATCTGTTTTTGGGTTGCGTGGTGGAACATCCTAAAAAAGTCATCAAAGTCAGCAGAGAGAGTATAAATGTCTTCATATCGATCACTCCTTAAGGCAGCTTGATATTTTCTTGGGGTTTTTCACCGATCATCGTGTTGATACGTGTAGAGAGTTCAGTCACTTCGTCAAGCCAGACACGCATCTCTTCTTTGAAGTAGGAGATGTCCTTATCAGACTGTCCGATCGCTTTAACCGTCTCATCCATTGCTTTGAGCTTTGAACGGATGTCTTTTAAGATGGTTTCCAGCTCCTGCATATTGCGATTGGCCGGTTTGATGATATCCTGACGTATCTCGCTGATACCATTGTCGGTGTTGTGAACGAGTGAACGTACATCTTCCAGGGCAGCATTCAGAGTGCTGATCGATTGATGAAACTCTTTTGCACTTTGCGAGTTTCCGGTAAAGGTCTGCAGAAGGTCGGGAGAATTGGAAAGTCTTTGTGAAAACTGCTCCAGGTGTGTCAATGACATCTGAAAACTGGCATTGTGATCGGCAAGGGATGCTGTAATGATATCGGCGTTTCGTACAATATTTTGCAGCTCGACAACAACAGGTTGAATGTTGGAAATAACCTCATTTATACCATCTTTGATCTGCATACGCAGTATTGTCTTTTCATTAAGTGGAGGACTTTTCATCGATGAAGTGAGGGTGATCTTGGGTTTTCCAATCAAGGGTTTTTCAAGAAGGAAGATAGCATCGGAACGCACCCATTTTTTGTTGTGTTCAGCAATCTTGATAAGGATGAGAACTTCACCGTTTTCATACAGAGAGAGTTCTTCTACCTGACCGATTTCAAAACCGGAGAAGAGAATAGGCATTCCCTCTTCAATCTCTTCCGCATTTTTTGAGATAAGTTTGTAATAGATCTGCTTTTCAAAGACCCCTTTCTTCTCGATGACATAAAAAAGAGAGATCAGTATCAGTATCGAGCTTATGATGATAAAGATACCAACACTGAGTACTATTCTTCGATATGGCACGAAACCTCCTTGTATCGGCTTTTTTGGTTCTCTAAGTCGATAATGACTACCCGCTGGTACGGTATTAGCAAAGCATCCAGTGCATCCAGTATAAAGTTGATACTGTTCTCTTCCGCTAGAAAGGCAAAGGGCTGGTCAATAACTATTTTAGCACCTTTTTTAACAAAAGCACGTATGAGTTGTACATAAAAGATCTCTTTGTCGCTGCAGGCATCGTAACGGAGTGAGGAAATGGATTCAAGGCCGAGTGATTTAAGTGCATCCCGGGCAATCGTTTTGGCACTTTTGCGGTTTAGGTGATCATGTACCTGCATGATCAATGATATGTTCTCGATCATACTCAGGTTGGATAGCAATGGTGTTGAGGTCGATATAAAGGCATAAGCTTCATCAGAATATGTCTCTTCTTTGTAATGATCAAGGGTATTGATACTCGAAAAGAGTTTTATAGATATTGAATCAGTAATATTGTCACCTCGATACACATAATGGCTATGATAAGTTTTACCATGCCGTTCAAGACGGCAATGGGCACACCGGTATAGTTCATAGTGGTACGCAGTCCGCTATAGATCGGTACAAGTGTAACAAAAAAACCAAAAAGCAGACTTTTTGAAAAGAGTAGAAAAAAGTCACTCATACCGATACCGTGCATCAGTGTCCTGATATAGAGGTCGGCTCCTGTCTGAAGAAAAAAGAAGAGGTAGATGTAACCGCTTAAGAGCATGATGATACTCAGCAGGGATGATAAAAGTATCAAAGAGATGATGCCGGCAATGATGCGCGGCAGGAAAAGGTATTCGATAATATTGATATTGAAGGCTTTTAAGGTGTTTAATTCATTAGATACTTTCATGACAGCAATCTCAGTGTTGATGGCAGCACCTGATCGAAGGGCGACAAGCAGCACGGTCGTCAAGGGAGCGACCTCGTTCAATATGATACGGATGATAAAGGTGCCGATATGGTCTTTGAGTGCATAATCGAGTGAAAAATGTACTATCAATGCGATGATGATAGTACCGAAGACGATTCCTGTCAAAAAGAGCAGGGGCAGGACCTGTACGGCAGTGAAATAGATCTGTTTGATGAGAATGTCCTGGGTGGCAGAGTTATAGGAATTTCGTTGAAAAATTTTGTAGAGGCATTGATAGGCGAAATAGAGGGCTTCATAAAAGATATGTAAAAAACGAAGAGTGACCTCACCGAGGCTTTCAATGGATTTAACAATCATCATGAGATAATCCTATCAACCCTTTTGTTAAAAATATCTAAAAATATTATCATACCGACTTACCTAGGGGATAGCACCAGCCTTCATCGTTTGCCTCAGACAGTGGTGTAATGGTGTTGCCATTAAGTATCTCACTGGCAGCAAAGGAGGCCAAAATGGCATCGACGAGATGTTCGTCGTGAATTTCCTGTAGGCCAAACTGCTTCAAAAGATTCTGTGGGGATGCTTTATATTCTATGTATCCCAGTGAAAAGGCTATCTGTTTGGGATAGACTTCATAGATGGCTTTTTTTCCTTGAGGAAGATTGATAAACGGGGGCTTATAATCAAAACCTTGAAGCATTTCGATCATTCTTGCTGTCAAGCGTCCGATCCTGTCTCCTGCAGGGGGCATAGGACGTAGTGCGTAGTTCTTGAAGAGCCAATAGTCGGTATAGCGATAAAGGTAGGGATTGATGATCTCTCCTGTCCCTTCACGTCGAGGTGGCTTGAATGTAGGGTCAAGCAGCGGCTTTGGCAAAGAGAATGGTGCATCGACAGCGAGTGCATCATAATCATACTGTGTCACTGCATTGTTGAGAAATGCAGAACACTCATCATGCCCTTTATGTTTGGGTTCTTTAAAGAGTTCAATGATCCTGCCTTTGTTATCTGTCCACTCTATGAGGGCATAAGCAGAGTTGCCGCTCATGCATCCGCCAAGGTCAATTCCCATTGTTGTTCTTGTCATAAGGATATGTTATCATAAGTGAAAGGAATTTCTGATGGGAAGTTATCAATTCATAATAACGGGAAAGGTTCAAGGTGTCTGGTACCGTAAAACGGTATGTGACAATGCTCAGAAAAAAGGGTTTAGCGGGTATGTAAAAAACCTTGATGATGGTCGGGTTGAGGCATGTGCGACCTTGAGCGATGATGATTTTGCCTACTTCATAGAGATACTGGAGATAGGTTCAACGGGTTCACGCGTTGACAATATTGAGCAGTATCAGGTCAATGAAGAGTTCAGCGGAGTTTTTGAGGTACGTTACTGACTCATCTCTTTTCCTGCCAAATAGGCACTTGACCAGGCAAAATGAAAATTAAAACCGCCGCGTCTTCCGACAATATCGAGGACTTCACCAGCAAAGTATAGGCCCTCACAGCATTTGGAGGCCATCGTCTTCTCATCAACTTCATCTGTATTTACACCGCCGCCGCTGACTTCTGCGTGTTTGAATCCATGGGTTTCACTGATCTCAAAGCGCCAGTCTTTGATCTTTGAGACGATCTGTTTAGCCATTTTTGTATGCACATCTTTGCCTATTGTCTGTGGATCGATCTTTGCATCTTCAAGAAGGGTTTTGACAAGTTTAATCGGAAGGATGCCCGAGAGTATTGTCTCGATGGAATATGTCGGCAGGTTTTGTGCCATCTGCAGAAGTTGCGAGCTCAGCGTCTGTCTTTCAAATTTGGGTAGCAGGTCCAGACCGATATCGACAACCTGGTAGTTCAGTAGCGCTTCCGAAGCCATCTGAGAAATATCCAGGATAGCAAAACCTGAGATGCCGTATTTTGTAAAGAGAATGTCCCCCCGAATACTCTGTTCTTTTTTGGTGTTAATAAAAAGTGTGACTTCCGCATCGAGTTTAATCCCGGACATCTTTGCATGAAGAGCAGAGTTGATATGAAGTTGTACCAAAGAGGGGTAGGTCGGTACAATAGTGTGTCCCAATGAAGATGCCAGTTCATAACCCGAAGCAGAGCCTCCCAATTGAGGAGCAGCCTCACTCCCTGTGCATATTAGGACCTTGTCATAAGGTTCGGAAATGTTGAGTGCTGTATGTAGGTAGAAGCTTTCCTCTTTTTTTTCGATCTGTGTGATAGGATAGTCATTATAGATCTCAACACCAAGCGAACGGGCGAAAGTCTCAAAGCTCAGTGCAACAGATTTGGCTTCATTGGAAAGGGGATAAGCCCGCCCATCATCGAGTACATTCAAGAGTAGACCGATACTTTTGCAAAATTTTTGAAGTTGTGCGAAAGTGAAATTGTTCAGAGCGAATTGAGTAAACTCCGGATGTTGACCGAAATAGTCCGCAGGACTTACTTGTGTATTTGATATGTTACAGCGTCCGTTTCCTGATGCAAGTATCTTTTTTGCCGGTTTGTCGTTCTGTTCGTACAGATGTACCTTGGCACCTTCCTTGGAGGCGGTGATTGCAGCCATAAGGCCTGCTGCACCGGCACCGATTATGGCGATTGTGTTCATTTAACGCTCAAACCTTTCAACATATTTCTTGGCTTTTTCTTCCAGAAGCAGCATCCGTTCTTTCCCTTTAGGCAGGTTTTTACGCAGGGATTTCATCTCGCTTAGAAATTCGGTGATACTGTCTGGAATAATCTTTTGCAGATAGATACGAAGCTGTTTTGCCAGGGCAGGAGAAGCCCCTGATGTCGATATGGCAAGGGTAAGATCACCTTTCTTGATATACGAGGGAAAGATGAAGTCACAGTAATCGACCGAATCGACTGCATTGCAAAGTGACCTGTATTGACGGGACTCCCCATAGATCTCGGCCTGTAGGGAAAGGTTGTCTACAGCGATGATGATGATGTCAAAACCTTTTATATCTCCTGTGCGGTAAGCTCTTTGATCATATTCAAGGGTATTATCCTCTATTACAGAGATGATGTCATCACAGAACTCCTTGGCGATCAGTGATATCGATGGGGTGAAATCAAGCAAGTGCCCAAGTTTTTCATAGGCAATTTTCCCACCACCGACGATTAATATCTTTTTATTGTCGAGTTTGACGAAGGCAGGAAAATAAGCCATAGGCGAACCTTATGTAATGAATTTTATGTAAGTGTACAGAAATATTGATTAAAAGATATTCAGAATATTGGTACTAATGCCAAGATAAGAAGATACAATTTCTCTATTAAAACAAGGATGAAGCGTGAGCAAGGTGTATTTGACAGGTGCCGGTCCCGGAGATATTGATCTCTTGACGGTCAAGGCCCTGCGTGTGATAAAAGAAGCCGATGTCATCATCTATGACCGATTGGCAAACCCTGATATTCTTCATGAGGCAAAGGATGGTTGCAGCTTTGTCTATGTTGGGAAAGAAGATGGTCATCATATCCTGCCTCAGGATGAGATTAATAAAGTCATCTATGAATATGCCTTGAAGTGTGATACGGTTGTACGCTTAAAGGGGGGAGACCCCTTTGTCTTTGGACGTGGAGGGGAAGAAGGAGCTTTTTTACGAGATAAAAATGTCGATTTTGAAGTGATTCCCGGAATCAGTTCGGCTATCTCAGTTCCAGCCTATGCAGGAATACCGGTAACACACCGCGGTATTGCCGTATCTTTTCGCGTCGTTACCGGACATGAATCTCCTGATAAGCCAAATGCCCAGGTTCGCTGGGATAGCTTTAAAGAAGATGACACCCTGGTCTTTTTGATGGGCCTGCATAATCTTGAGAAGATAACGAATAAACTGATTGCCATCGGAAAACAAAAAAGGCTGCCCTGTGCTGTGATCTCCAAGGGTACAACAGCAGATCAGAGGGTTGTTATCGGAACCCTTGAAGATATCGTGCAAAAAGCGAAAGGACTTCCTACCCCGGCATTGACAATCGTCGGTGAGGTAGTAAGGCTGCGTGAACAGCTTGATTGGTTCGGAACGAAAGAATCTTCGATATAATCCTCTTTATGAAAAAAATTGTAATCGGCAAGAGGTATTATGGTGATATCGAACTGGCACCGACAAGAAATGCTTATAATATCTTTGTACGTGTGATACGTGCGTTTAAAGCACGTGAAGCTTTCAGTGTCAACCTGCTTTATTCACCCAAAAAAATAAGGAGTTTTGACCACTACCGTCAGGGAGGTTCGGAAAATGAGCTTCTTGAGCTTGAGATGTATATTCAAATGTGTGAACTTTTTAAAAAGAAGAGTGATGATGCACGCGAACTGAAGCAACATATTGAGTTTGTCAACGATAATGCATACGTCAACCTGAATATCTCCAAGCGCCTAAGCCTCTTTAACAAGAAAGAGGCTTCCAAGACGCATCGCTCCTATCTTTTTTGGGATATAGAAAACTTCTCCAATGTCTCACCGATGTTCTCACATATTATTGAACCGTTTGAGATAGAAGACGAGGATATCTATGTCGCATGTAATCCAGACTCTCTGTATCTATTCAAAGCGGAATGGGAAGCAGACCTCTATGATTATTCTAAGACTCTTCAATCATTTAATTTTACAAAATGTGATCATGGCAAGAATGTGGCGGATGGTGTTTTATTGCAGAATTTCAAGGAGCTTGATCCTAAAGAGTCGGATATCTATATTATTACCTATGACAGAGAGCTTAAAGAGCTGTTTAAAAAGGCCTGTCATCCAAGTAATAATCTGTATGCCTTGGAGAGAAAGATACTGAACTGACTACGCTTCACCTAAAAATATCTGTTTGGCACGTTTAAGGTCTTCTTCGGTGTCAATACCAAAACCTGTGCTGGCGACTTTGACCATGGAGATCTTTTTACCGTGGTAGATAGCGCGAAGCTGTTCAAGCTTTTCGATGTCCTCGATAGGGGCGTCATCGAGTTCGCAAAAGTCATGCAGGCTCTTTTTGGTGAATCCATAGATCCCGATATGGCCAAAATAGGTGGCTGAACCGCTTCTGTTGAAGGGAATAGGGTTTCTGGAAAAATAGATGGCATTGTGATCGACATCCATGATGACTTTGACAAGGTTGGGATCCTGGGCAACTTCATTATTGACTGCGTTATAGCATGAGGCCATGATAAAGTCAGCCTTTTTTCCCTGAAGTTCTTTAAGTCGCTGGATAACGGAATCGACGACTTCTGGTTCGATAAATGGTTCATCCGCCTGGATATTGACGATGATATCTTCATCCTTGAGACCGAGTATATGAGCCGCTTCGTTGATACGGTCTGTCCCGCTTTTATGGGTCTCTGAAGTCATCATCGCTTTGTAGCCATACTCTTTACACAGATCGATCACCTCCTGTGAGTCGGTGGCGATGGCGACTTCATCCAAATGTTCGACCTGCTTGGCTGTTCTGATGACCATTGGGAGACCACCGATATCAGCTAAAACCTTTTTTGGAAAACGTGAGGAAGCAAGTCGTGCAGGGATGATAATCATTTTTAACCTTTATTTGGATATAATCGCTTTAATTTTAAAGAAGTATACCCAAACAAGGAAAAGAGACTGCTTTTATATCAACCCCAAGAGGGATATTGTTACAACAGTGATTCTATCTATCTTTATGATTTCATCTCTTCGTTCAACATCAAAGGACGTCTTCTGGATGTGGGAAGCGGTTGTGGGGTATTGGGACTTTTAGTCGCGCGCGACAACAAGGTCCGGGCAGAAGGCGTCGACAAGCAGTGGGCATTTTGTCAATATGCCTCGAAAAATGCCGAGGTAAACGGGATTGATTATACAATGCACCAGGGTGACTTCTTGGAGTTTCAAGATGAAAAAGGGTTTGATGTCATCATCTCAAATCCTCCATTTTATCATGAGGGTTCATCCAAGAGTGAGAATGAGATGCGCCATACCGCCAGGTATAACACGCATCTGCCGATGGACAGGTTCTTCAAGAAGGTATCGAAGCTGTTGGGGCCACGAGGTCATTTCATCTTTTGTTACGACCCGCAGCAGTTTCAAAGCATCTGTATTGCTCTGGCTGCTGCCAAACTGACGATCGAGACGGTACAGTTCATCCACCCCAAGGTAGACAGAAAGGCCTCCTTGGTAATGGTTCAGGCCCGTAAAGGCTCACGTTCGCTGATGAAGACGAGAGAGCCTTTTATCGTCTTTGAGCAGGATGAGTTCTCTTTGACTGCTCAGGAAATCTATAAAAAAGCAAGGACACACAGTATAAAATGTACCCTATAATGCGTGAAGACGGTTATGACTACTCATTTGATCCGAATGCTTGTGAGACTTGCGGAGGAAACTGCTGTACGGGCGAGAGCGGATATATCTTTTTGAACCAAAAAGAGATGGAAGCGATAGCTGGGTACCTGGAGGTCTCGATGGCCGGTCTCAAAGAGGAGTATCTGTTTAAAAAAGGATACAAGTTCTCTATCAAAGAACATGTTGTCGAGGATTCACATGACTGCATCTTCTTTGATAGAGAGATTAACGGTTGCGGGATCTATCCGGTCCGTCCGACACAGTGTCGAACCTTTCCTTTCTGGTCCTATTTTAAAAAACATGAGGATGAATTGCGCGAAGAGTGTCCGGGAGTATTGTTTCACTCCACCGGGGCTATAAGCATAGGAGCATCAACGGTTGGTGAGCGAAAGGATGGTGATGTTGTTTAAAGGGTCCTCTACACTGCTTATTCTGCTTATACTTGTATTGACAGGATGTTCTACACAGCAGGCAAACTTGCCATCAAATGAAAAAGCTTTTGATGACGAGGATAAGCTGATCATGTGGGCCCTGTATGCCAAAGGCCAGGGTGATGCCAACACAACGATCTCACTGTATGAAGTCCTCTATGAAAAGTCCGGCAAGACAGAATACCGGGACGAAGAATTGATCACCATGATCCAGTCCAAGCAGTATGACAGGGCTTTGGATAAAATAGAGCGTTATAAATCCATGCTTGAAATGAATGAGTTCGATGTCCGCTTGGAACGTATAAAAATAGCGGCCCTGATGGAGACAGCTGATTATGATACTGCTAAAGAGTTGGCATTAGTCCTGGTAGAAGAGACAAAAGAAGCACATGATTATCAACAGGTAGCAGCACTCTATATGACACAGGGACGTTATGAGATGGCACTGCGGTATTTACAGCGTGCCTACTCGATAAATTATGATGAGAAAATACTCGACAAGATGGCGATCATCCTGTATGTGAACCTTAATCAAAAGAGTGAGGCCCTTTCCTACCTTGAGACACACATGCGGCTTCACGGATGTTCGGAAGTTATCTGTCTGCGTCTGGCCAGTTTTTATAGCGAAGAGAACAACATCGAGGGAATGTTGAGAGTCTATAACAGGCTCTATGAAAATACCAAAGATGACAAGTATGCCAAGACCATCGTCAAACTGTACAATTACAAGAAAGAAGTCATTCCTCTTATCCAGTTCCTGGAAAAGAGTGGAAGTGACGATCCGCTCCTTTTACAGCTTTATATCTCCAACCGAAACTACAGCGGGGTGGTCAGTCTGGGAGATAAGCTTTATCAGGAAGACGGTGACCCCTATTATCTTGGGCAGAGTGCTATCTTTGAGTATGAAGGTGCGAAGGACAAACAGGATAAAGTCATGATCGAATCGGTCATGAATAAACTACAGACGGTTATTGAAAGTTCGCAGGACCCGGTTTACCTAAACTATCTCGGTTACCTTATGATCGACCATGATATCGATATCAAAGGGGGGATGGATTATGTCAAAAAAGCCCTTGAAAGTGAACCGGAATCACCTTTCTATCTGGATTCCCTGGCTTGGGGATATTACAAGCAGGGACAGTGTAGAAAGGCTTTGAACCTGATGACAAAAGTGCGTAAAAACCTGGGCAAGAATGATCCGGAAGTTGACGCCCATGTCAAAAAAATCCAAGAATGTATTAAGAAAAAAGGAAAGTAGAAGTTAATGATTTTAGATGATATTATCAAAAAGACAAAAGAAGACCTCGAGATCAGAGAGAAAGAGTTTACACTGGATTGGCTGGGGCGTTCTTTGGCTTTCAATGCCAGACAGCCTCGCCCAGTACACGAGTATTTGAAATCGACTGAAGAGGAGCCTTATCGTATTATCGCCGAGGTAAAAAAGGCAAGTCCATCCAAGGGGATTATCCGTGAAGATTTTGACCCTCTGGCGATAGCGCAAGCCTATGAGAGAGGCGGAGCCAATGCCATTTCAGTGCTTACCGAACCGCACTTTTTCAAAGGAAGCCTGGATTACCTTGCAGAAATTCGTCGCTACGTCGGTACACCGCTGTTACGAAAAGATTTTATTGTCTCGAAGTACCAGATACTTGAAGCTCTGGTCTATGGTGCTGATTTTATCCTGCTTATCGCCAAGGCTCTTTCACGCTCGGATCTTAAAGAGCTCTTGAACTACTCACGACATTTGGGAATGGAACCCCTTGTCGAGATCCATGACAAGGCTGACCTGACAAAGGCGATATTTGCCGGTGCAGATATCATCGGTATCAACCATCGTAACCTTGAAACCTTTGAGATGGATATGGAGCTGTGTCACAAACTTATCCCGTTGATTCCTAACGGCAAGATTATCGTTGCCGAGTCTGGTATTTATGAGCATGGACAGCTCGAAGAGTTGAACAAAGTCGGTGTTGATGCTTTCCTTGTCGGTGAGTCGTTTATGCGTCAGGATGATGTTGAAGGTGCGATTCGCAAGCTGAAGACGGGGAAATAAGACTCGAGAATGTGACTTGAGTAACAGTCAAGTCAGTATCTTATTGGGGTGATAAGGTACTTTAGGTATACCTATACATTATCACAGGCATTAATAAAACCCACATCAAAAACAGAGACCATATTCTTCCTTGAAATATGTTATAGTCATTTAGTAGATGCGACCACGAATGGCCTGCGACATAATGACCAAAAGTAAATTCAAAGAGGATTGTCGCAGTAAGCCAAATACTACCAATTAACCATGCTTGACTTGATGACTCAATACGCCAAATTTGATGAATATAAAATACAAACATACCAGAAAAGACAATACCCGTTAAAGTTGATATTTGATGAGCTGACAGCTCTGATATTAATTTTCCGTAAGTCTGTTCGCGCAATATTCCATTTGCTATTGCGATGAGTGCCAGTGCAAACCAAAGCAGGGAATATTTGAGTGTCATGATTTTTCCTTAGAAAATAAAAAGAGTGGTTACGCTAATAACTTCTTAACACATTCATTGATTCGCTTCCCGTCAGCTTTGCCCGAAAGCTGCTTCGAAGCCGTTCCCATGACTTTACCCATGTCCTTCATCGATTCGGCACCGACTTGTGCAATGATCTCTTTTACTGCTGTTTCAAGTTCGGCATCATCGAGTTGTTTTGGCATGTAGACCATGAAAGTCGCGATCTCCGCTTCTTCTTTCTCCAAAAGGTCGTCACGTCCGGCGTTTTTGTACTGTGCCGCCGAGTCCTGGCGCTGTTTGACCTGTTTTTGGATGATCTTGCTTATATCTTCGTCTGTCAACTCTTTTCTCTCATCGACTTCTACCTGTTTGAAGGCGGAAAGGAGTAGCCGAAGCGCATCTCTTTTTGCTACTTCTTTAGCTTTCATAGCAGCTTTCATATCATTGTTAATCTGTTCACGTAGTGTTGACATCATTATCCTTTAGTGTTGGAACTTAATTTGCTTAGAATTATACATGAATAAAACATATCTCACAATATTACTGACACTAGCTACATTTACAGGTTGTTCACAACATGTCGTTGATCCCGAGATCGACTTTAAACCACCTGAATATGTGGAGCAGCTGCCTGAAAAAGAGACGCATGAGAACATGGACTCTCAAGGCAGCCTTTTCGGGCAGGGGGATAACCCTCTTTTTTCAGATCACAAGGCGATGCATGTTCATGACCTCGTGACAGTCGTGATCTCTGAAAGAGCGACATCGTCTTCATCCAATACGAAGTCTCTCGCGGAAGCAGACACCTCTTCGTTGGGGGGAGGAACCTTCACTGCGACAGGCGGCAGTGACACGGTCAATGATATTGTCAATAAGTTAAACCGTCCGAGCAATATAGGGTTTGCCAGTAACTCGACATCGAGTTTTGACGGATCGGGCAACGCTTCACATAACAATACCTTTGCGACTACTGTCTCAGCACGTGTTATCAAGATACTCTCTAACGGGAACTATTTTGTTTCAGGACGAAGAGAGATACTGATTGACGGAGAGAAACAGATTATTCAGCTTAGCGGTGTAATCCGTCCTTTTGATATCGATCAAAACAATCAGATCAACTCTGCCCAGATGGCGGATGCCAAGATCATGTATAAGACTGAAGGCGATATCAAACGTGCGACAGAGCAGGGATGGGGGACAAAGCTGGTCAAAGCTGTCTGGCCGTTCTAACGCTTCATATCCTGGATGTTTTGTTATAATAAGTAAAACATCGAGGGTCAGTTATGCGCATCTTATTCTTTCTTTTTTTATACCTCACTTTCTTACAGGCACAAAGTTACGAAGAGTTTTTACGTTCGCAAAACGAGGCTTTTAATGCCTATAAAGAAGAACGCGACAGAGAATTCTCTGCTTACCTTAACAAAGAGTGGAAGGCATATCAGGAGAGCATGGGCGTAAAGGCTTATGAGAAGAAAAAGCCCATTAGCCTGCCCAAGGCCGAAAAAGTCACGGTGCAAAAACCGAAAGAGAAGGTGTTTGTTGTCAAGCAACCCCCTGTAGAAGAAGTTGAGAAACGATACAGTAAGATAGTTATCGAGCCTGAGTCAGAGGCTTTAAAGCGTGTCTACATAAACTTTTTTGGCGTAGAGCTCGCACTTTCTTATGACAGTACCAGGACAATATCCATACGTAGCGACGTTTCCAAAGAGAAAATCACAAAAGCCTGGAAAACTTTGGCGGGCAGCGATTATGAGGTGACAATTTCCGAGTTGAAGTCTATCTCTAAAAAACTGCGGCTTAACGACTGGGCGACCTATCTGCTCGTGAAGAAGGTGGCTGATGCCATCTATAAATATGATAACGAAGCAAGGGTCTTCACATGGTTTCTTCTATTGAAGATGGATTATGATGCACACCTTTCCTTTCAAAAGAATAGAGTAGTACTTCTGATGCCTGTTGGAGGTTCACTCTTCAATACGGTTTATTATCATTTAGGCAATAGACAATATTATGCGATTGATTATTACTCAAAAGGAAAGATAGGCCCTATCATAACCTATGAGCATGCCTATGAAGGTTCAAGCAAAGTCATAGACTTTTCGCTTAAAGCCTTGCCTCTATTGTCTGAACATAAGGTCAAAAAGTCTTTGGCTTTTACAGTGAACGATGCTTACCGGTCACTTGTTGTGGAGTATGATAAAAATCTCTTTGACTTTTATCAAAGCTATCCACAGGTCGACTACGGCAACTACTTTTCAGCACCGGAATCGATGCTCTTTGATGCCAGTGTCAAACAGGCGTTTGAACCTCTGATCGTTGGAAAGAGTGAAAGTGAGGCAGTAGATATCATCCTGGCCTTTGTACAAAATGCTTTCAAATACCAAGTGGATACGGAGCAATTTGATCAGGAAAAGGTGATGTTTCCAAGCGAGACGATCTTTTACAGCTATTCAGACTGTGAAGACCGTGCGATCCTGTTCTCCTACATGGTTAGACTGCTTTTAGGTACGGAAGTATTGGGCCTGAAGTATCCTAACCATATGGCAACGGCTGTACTGCTTAAAGAGAGAGTCAAAGGCGAATACATCTTGCACGGAGAGAAGTCTTATGTCGTAGCGGATCCGACCTATGTCAATGCAAGAGTCGGTATGAGTATGCCCCAATATAAAGGAAAGCACTCTTACGAGATTATATTGACCGGTGCTAAGAAGTAATACCCTTATAAATAGTTTATAGTCTCTTTTTTTCGTATATAGCAATATCTGCATGTGAAAGGGTAGACTATTTTCCAAAGATGATATCTGGCGGTGATGTCAAAACAAACCTCAAACCCTTCCTTACTTGTCTCAGGAGAGTTCCAGCTAAGAGATAACAGCCCTGTGTTTAGTGATTTCAGAATGGCAAAGGGGATAATAAATCAAATGTTATCTCTACTGTGGGATAAGAAGGTAATCAGTAATACAAAAGTAAAAAAGAAGAGAGCCAAAATCAAATCCTAACGGATAGAAAGAGAGCTCTTTTTTTACATTTTAATAGTTAAACGCGACTTTATAAGTCGGATCATCTTCTTCGTAAGCGCAGTATGGTCCTGCATTTTTCAAAATAGCCTTACAATCTTTACTGAGGTGGCGAAGCAGGATGTTTCGACCGCTTTCTTCATATTTTTTGATAAGTGTATCGATGGCTTCTACTCCGGAGATATCCATAACACGGGCATTTTTAAAGTCTATTACGACTTTGGGTGCATCGTTTTTAAGATCAAAGATATCCATAAAGCTTTTTGTCGAACCAAAGAAAAGCGGTCCGTCAAGTTCATAAACCTTCGTTCCGTCAGCTTCCATACTCTCTCTGGCATAGATGCGGGCATGTTTCCAGGCAAAGACGAGCGCGGAGATAATAACACCTGAGATCACGGCGATAGCAAGATCAAAGAGAATCGTAATGACGGTGACAAGGACCAATACTGTAGCATCGGAACGTGGCATATGCTTGATACGGCCGATACTTCCCCATTCAAAGGTACCAATACTCACCATGAACATGATACCCACAAGAACAGCAATTGGGATCATGTTGATCACGTCAGTCAAGACGGCAACGAGGAGGATAAGTACAGTTGCTGCCGTAAAAGATGAAAGGCGACCAAGACCACCTGAAGTGTAGTTGATAATAGACTGGCCGATCATTACACAACCTGCCATACCGCCAAAGAGACCACATGTTGTATTACCAACACCCTGGGCGATACACTCTTTGTTCCCACTTCCACGTGTGCCACTCATCTCATCCAGAACAGAAAGTGTCAAAAGGGATTCAATAAGACCGACAAGGGCGACAAGGACAGCGTACGGCAGTACCAGCAAGAAGGCATCCCATGAGAAAAGTACGTCCGGGATAGCAAAGGTCGGTAACTGTCCTTTAAATTCACCCAAGTCCGGCATGTCAGAGAACTGAGGAATAGAGTTAAGTGTTCCGATAGTCAGTGTATCGATCTTGAAGAAGTAGACGATAAGTGTCAAGGCGATAATGGCCAACAGCCCGCCGGGAATAGCTTTTGTGACCTTAGGTAGAAAGTACATGATCAGCATCGTCACGACGACAATGATGTACATATTGATATTGGAACTTTCAAAGAACTTGAACTGTGCCATAGCGATGACGATAGCGAGTCCATTGACAAATCCATACATCGCAGGTTGTGGGACAAGACGGATGAACTTACCCAGTTTGAAAAGACCAACAGTTATCTGTATCAATCCTGCAAGGATAGAGGCATAAAGGATGTATTGCAAGATGCCTTCAGTCATCTCAGCCCCGGTGACTCCGGCATTGCTTAACTGCTCATTTGCCTTGATCGCCAAACCGACAAACACGATAGCAACCGATCCTGTGGCACCGGAGATCATCCCCGGTTTACCACCGATAAGCGAAGTGATGAGTCCAAGGATGAAAGCAGTATAGAGACCGACAATCGGACTGACTCCTGCAATAAATGAGAACGCGATAGCTTCAGGAACTAAGGCGACGGCGACGACAAGGCCTGAGAGGATATCATTCTTGATATTGTCAGAGGCATAATTTTTAAGATTAAACAATCGTTATCCTTGGTGTGTATGATTTAGTTATATCGTTGGTTTACGATTTAAGTGAAGCAAGCTGTTCGCCTACCTTGGCCATTTTGTCTTTTGCTGCTTCAAGCTCTTCACGGTTTTTAGCGATGACATCTTCAGGAGCGTTGGCAACAAATCTCTCATTGTTCAGCATACCGTTAAGCTTGTTGATCTCTTTCTCAAGCTTCTCATTTTGCTTGTTTAATTTGTTGATAATTGGTGTCAGATCAATGGTGTCCGTCGGAATAAATGTCTCACAAGTGTCTGCAATGTCACTGACAGAGTTTTCTATCTTGACAGTTGTGAACTCGATATTTTCTACCTTGGCAAGTTTTGCAATAAACGGCAGCATCATCTTTTGCTCTTCTTCACTGATATTATCAATCTTGACAAACGCTTTTTCAATCTTCTGGTTAGCCAGATCGACAAGAACTTTCGCACGGCGGATCGATACGATAGCATCCATGATGATATTGAATTTTTTCTCAATAGGTTCATTTATTTTCGTTTTGTATGGAAAGCTCTGAATCATGATTGACTCGCTATCTTCAAGTGTTGTTCCTGATAGTTCGTGGTGAAGGTATTCCGTAACGAAAGGCATGAACGGGTGCAGAAGTTTCATCGCCTCTTTGAAGATTGCTCCAAGTTCGACAATAGAAGCCTTGTCTGCTTTGCTCAGTTCAATACCCCAGTCACAGAACTCGTTCCAGATAAAACGGTAGATTACAGTAGCGGCATCATTGAACTTGTATTCATCAAGTGCTTCACGTACCTCTTTGGTAGCGACGTTAAGACGGGACATCATATATTTTCCAAGCTCTGTATCAACACAGAAGCCTTTCATATCAGGGAAGGTCGCGACATTCATCTGAAGGTATTTTGATGCGTTGTAAAGCTTGTTGGTAAAGTTACGGTTGAGTTCAAGTTTATCTTGACTCATACGGATATCACGTCCTTGTGCGGCAGAGATTGCCAGTGTGAAACGCAAGATGTCGGCAGAATATTTGTTGACCATATCAAGCGGGTCAATGACATTACCTTTTGACTTACTCATCTTCTGACCATGTTCATCACGTACCAGGGCATGAAGATAGATATGCTTAAACGGCAGTTCTCCCTGGAAACTTTCACCCATCATCATCATACGTGCGACCCAGAAAAAGAGAATATCAAAGCCGGTGATAAGAAGAGAATTTGGATAAAAATCTTTCATATCATCAGATTTGAAGAGTTTGTCCATTTCGCTGTCACCATTACCCCAACCCAAAGTCGAGAATGGCCACAAGGCTGAAGAGAACCATGTGTCCAGGACATCTGGATCTTGCGTAATGTTTTTAGATGCACACTTTGGACATTCACCAGGATTGTCTTCCTGGCTTGCAAATTCATGCTCACAATCATCACAGTAGAAAACAGGGATCTGGTGTCCCCACCAGAGCTGACGTGAGATACACCAGTCTCTTAGTTCACCCATCCATGCATTGTATGAATTGATCCAGTGAGCTGGGAAAAACTTTGCTTCACCTTGGTTTGTCTTTTCAATAGAGCTTTTAGCGACTTCATTTCTTACAAACCATTGCTTAGAGATGTACGGCTCGACGACATTTTTACAGCGGTAGCAGTGACCGACTTGATGTTTGTGGTCTTCTATCTTGACGATAAATCCCTCTTCTTCAAGTCGCTTCACAATGATATCACGTGCTTCAAGGCGTTCAAGACCTTTGAACTCACCGGCATAGTCGTTCAGGATACCTTTTTCATCAAAAACGGTGATGAATTCAAGATCATGACGCTTTCCAACTTCGTAGTCATTCTGGTCATGTGCCGGTGTGACCTTCACGACACCTGTTCCAAACTCAATATCGACATGTTCGTCTGCAATGATAGAAACTTCTCGTTCAAGCAGTGGTAGACGGATCTTTTTACCAATCAGATCTTTGTAGCGCGCATCATCAGGGTGGACCATAACGGCGGTGTCTCCAAAATAGGTCTCCGGTCTTGTTGTTGCGACTTCGACATGACCACTGCCGTCGGCGAAAGGGTACTTGATGTGATAAAACTTACCATCATGGTCTTCATGTTCGACTTCGATATCGCTAAGTGCTCCATCATGGGTACACCAGTTGACCATGTAGTTTCCACGAACGATCAAGCCTTTGTTGTAGAGATGGACGAATGCCTCTTTGACAGATTTCTGTAGACCTTCATCCATAGTGAAACGTTCACGCTCCCATGCCGGAGAGACACCCATCTTACGCAATTGATCTGTCATGATACCGGCAGATTCGGCTTTCCATGCCCAGGCACGTTCTAAAAACTTCTCACGTCCAAGTTCTTCTTTGGTTGTTCCTTCTGCTAAAAGCTGTTTTTCAACGACATTTTGTGTGGCGATACCGGCATGATCAGTACCTGGTTGCCAAAGAGTCTTGTAACCATCCATTCGTTTATAGCGAACGATGATGTCCTGGAGTGTAAAGGTAAGGGCATGACCAATATGCAAACGGCCTGTAACGTTTGGCGGAGGCATCATAATGGAGAAGTTTTTATCTTCCTTCTGTATTGATGCGTTTCCATCAGTCTCAAAATAACCACGTTTTTCCCAAATCTTATAATAGTTGTTCTCTACCTCTTTAGGGTTATAACTATTGTTAGCCTCAGCCATATAAACTCTCTTTTTCTTTAGGCAAACCTTGCCTTTAATATTTTCGCGATTATAGCAAAGCAGGGGTAAAAAGTGGCTTATATCGGGGTGGAATGTATTTTGCTTAGATAGGAAAAGATAATAAAAGTAAAGGTTAAAGATGAAGTTTGAAGTAAAATCAGAGATTTTGGGATTTGAAGATATAAAAGAAGTTGAGCTAAGTGAGATAGACGAGCTGTTTTCAACAATACGTTCAAGCCAGAATGATGAGATATCTTTTACTCTGGTAAACCCAAATCGTTTGCGTGAATATGAATTTGAAGTCTCAAGCGCAACAGAAGCACTTTTGGACATCAAAGATGAAAAAGACCTTTTAGTATATAACATCGTCGTTATACAAAACCCTTTGGATGAATCAAAAATCAATTTTTTGGCACCGTTGATCTTTAACAAGGCAAATAATACAGTTGCACAAGAGGTTCTAGGGATTGAAAAATACCCGAACTTCGGTTTTGATGAAAGTCTGAAAACATTCACAACAGCATGATCTTTTAGCTCCCTCTGAGTCAAGAAAGGGTAGTATTTCAGAAAAAAAGAGATAGCTGCCCAATATGCCCCTTTCGCGTTTAAATCAAGAACAACTTGATGCTGCGACTGCACCCAGCGGTCAAAATCTTATTATCGCTTCTGCCGGTACAGGTAAGACATCGACGATCGTCGGCCGTATCGGCCATCTTCTTCAAAGCGGTGTAAAACCTGAAGAGATTCTGCTTTTAACTTTTACAAACAAAGCTGCTGCTGAGATGGTCGAACGTCTTGCCGGTTATTTTTCAAAAGAGGTGGCTCACAAGATAGAAGCGGGTACCTTTCATGCGGTAAGCTACCGATGGTTAAAAAAGTTTGACCGTAAAATTGTCTTGAAACAACCTGCAGAGCTGAAGACACTGTTTCGCAGTGTTTATGACAAACGCTCCTTTCATTTGTTTGAGCAGGAGACAGCACCTTATGGCGCTAATTATCTTTATGACATTTACTCTTTATATCAAAATACTGAAGTCGATCGTGGTTTTGATGTATGGATGAAAGAGAGAAATGAGGATCATAGCCAATATGTCGATATCTATGTCGATATCTGTGAAGAATTTGAGGATCTTAAAAAAGAGTACGGCTTTGTCAATTTTAATGACCTGTTGCTTTTGATGCAAGAAAAGGTAAAGACATATAAGATGCCTTATAAAGAGGTTCTGGTTGACGAGTATCAGGATACCAATGCTCTACAGGGGGCTGTAGTCGATGCAATGGATCCGCCTTCACTTTTTTGTGTGGGTGATTACGATCAGAGTATTTATGCTTTTAATGGGGCAGATATTACGATTATCGGTTCCTTTAGTACAAAGTTCCCCAATGCAAGAGTCTATACGTTAAGTAAAAATTACCGATCAACGGTTCCTATTCTCTCTTTGGCCAATAAGGTTATTGAATATAATGAGCGAATCTATCCTAAAAAGTTGGAGTTCACACGTGAAGCGAAGGCTGTAGCACCAAAGCTTTTGGTCTATGATGAACTTTTTGAACAGTATTCAGCTATTTCAAGGATGATACGAAAATCATATACGCCTACAGAAGAGATTGCTGTTGTCTTTAGAAATAATGCATCTGCCGATGGTATTGAAGCGACATTGCGTGAAATAGGTTTGCCGTGTAAGCGTAAGGGCGGTAAAAGTTTTTTTGATGCCAAAGAGGTCAAAGCGATCCTTGATATTTATGTACTTTTTGTCAACAGCAGTGACATGATGGCATTTATCCATTTGTTTGAATATGCAAGAGGAATAGGCAGTGCTATTGCAAAAGAACTCTTTGTCGCATTAAAGAAGCTGGGGAAGGGGTCTCTCTTTGATGGGCTCTTCTTTCCTGATCAGAATATACTAAATCCCTTTGAACGGCGAAAACAGAATCATCAGCTAGGACTGTTCGATGATTTCATTGAATTAGGTAGTCTGGCAAAGTTTATGTCACTTGGATTTGATGAGGCGTTTTTAAATAATCCTGTGTTAAAACATCCTAAGTTTACGAAAGAGAGTGCAGCCTATTTGTATGACTTCTATACCTTGAGTAAAGAGCTGAAACGAGTAAGCCAGCCTTCATTGATGATTGAAAAGATACGAGCATCAAAGTTTTATCAAACGATCATCAATCAGCTCGCACATAGACGTGCACAATTAAAAGATGGAACAACGGATGAAAAGTTAAAAGCGGAAGCACTGGAGCGAATAAAAAGAAAGGGTGCCCTGTTATTTGACCTGGCTAAGCCATACCAGTCGCATGAACGATATATCAACGCGATGGTCCTCGGTTCTCAGGACCTGACTCAGGGAGAGGGAGTGAATCTCTTAAGTGTGCATGCGAGTAAAGGGCTGGAATATAAAGAAGTCTATGTTGTGGACTTGATGGACGGGCGTTTTCCCAATAGAAAGTTGATGAACAAAGGCGGTGGCGGTATTGATGAGGAGAGACGTCTTTTTTATGTCGCCGTTACCCGGGCAAAAGATATTTTGTATTTGAGTTATGCGAAAAATGACAAGATAAAAAAGATAGACTTTATGCCTTCGCAGTTTCTTTATGAGGCTGGATTGTTGAAAAAAGATGAGAACTATACAAAGATGGTAGA
>JBFEWG010000019.1:0-21707 GCA_041546465.1 Sulfurimonadaceae bacterium | reverse complement strand
TGTGCTCTCAGTCATCTCGACTGTTTTCATAAGCTTCTTGTTCTTCTCTTCCAACGTGCTAAACGCACTTTTCAGCTCATCTTTCTTTGCCTGAATCTTGTTCACACTTACATTTAAATAGGCGATTGAAAAAGCTGCCAGGGCAAAAATAAACAGTATAAACACCAATAGGTAAATCCCGGCACGTTTGATAATTTGATGGAGATTGAACTGTTTAATCCCGTGTTCATCATGAATCGTAATAGTAAACTGATTATGCAAAGACACTCCTTTCCAAAAATCTAGCAAAACCTTGCAAACGCTTCGGCAACACTGAAAGAACCGAAGACCAGATAATTCTCACCTTCTTTTATACTTTCAAAGGTTTTATATTCAAGTCCGTTTTTAACGATCGCATCGATTAAATCCTCTTGGGGAACAATACGTTCGTTCTCTATCGGCAGAATCTCCACCCTCTTTATGATAGGGCTGAGTATTCGTAATATCGACAAATAATCTTTGTCTTTGTAACTATTATAAACCAAATTCACTGATTTTTGACAAAAACTCTTTGAAATGGCTTCGGCTGCAAGCGTATTATGGCCCGTATCCAGCCAAACATTGTGCTTTATGCGTTGCATTCTACCTGGAAGCGGCTGATATTTAAATAAGTTTTTCTTAACTTTAAACCCCATGATTTTGATAACACTCATGGCCAACAACAGGTTTTCATAGAGGTAATGAGGCATTTCAAATTCTTGTGTGACGTCTTCGGCAATCGAAATCATATCATCATCCACAAGCTCTTTATAGTCGATAAACTCAATATTCTTACTCTTTTTTAATGCCCTGGCTGTATCCCATACTTCTTTATGACTTTGCTCTGAAACGATTGCCTTGGAAGTAACACTTCGTAGTTTAGTCGCTGCTATAGCTTCAATAGTATCACCTAAAAAATCCTCGTGATCCAGACCGATCGGTGTGATCACTGAGATCAATTTTTCAAAAACATTTGTCGCATCATGTTCTCCGCCCAGACCGGCCTCAAGTACAACATAATCACACTCTTCGTATACCATCACTGCCAACAGTGTCGTATATTCAAAATAACTCAGACTCTGTTGAAATTCTGGTTCCAATATAGACAAAAGCTTTTGATGCGCTTTTTCCAGGGTCTCATTATCGACATTATTTCCATTAAGCCAAATACGTTCATTAAATTCAGAAATATGAGGAGATGTATAGTGACCTGTATTAAGTCCCAGAGCAACAAGGGCATTGGCAATAAACCTTCCCGTAGTTCCTTTACCATTTGTACCGACAAGATGGATAACCTTCGGTACACTTAGTTTATCTTGGACAGAAGCGTAAGCACGGGGCATACGCGTATAGTCAATTTCAGTGTAATAAAGTGGTTTACGTGCTAAAAATTCTTCTAAACTCATGAGGATACTACCTGATTACGTCCATTGTTCTTGGCCTTGTATAACCTCTCATCAGCCGCTTTCAACATCAGATTCTCCGAAGGGTACTCTTCTCTGAAAGCGATCCCCCCGCTAATGGTCACCTGAAGCTTCTGTGCTCCATAGACAAAACGGCTGATCTCAAGTTTTTGCCTGACTTTTTCAGCAAAGGTCATCGCCCCATTGCGATCGGTCTCACTTAAGATGGCAAGAAACTCCTCGCCACCATAGCGTCCGACGATGTCAACACTTCGTGCAATCTCTTTAAAGATCTTTGCAAATCCTTTAAGGACAACGTCTCCGGCTTCATGCCCGTACGTATCATTGATCTTCTTGAAATGGTCAATGTCAAAAAAGACGACACTGTAAGGCTTTTCATACCGTTTGAACTCGCCTTCGCGGATATCAAGAAACTCGTCAAGGGCACGTTTATTATAAAGCTTTGTCAAAGCATCTTCACGTGACGCTTTTTTTGCTTCAGAGAGTTCTTGCTCTAATGTTTTTATCTTTATCTCCATCTCTGCAATCACACTGTTGTGCTCTTTCAGCTCTATCCCTAATAGCTGTGTCTCCTCTTCCAAAGAACTGGCAATTGTGTAAAGTTTTTTATGCGCAGATTTGAAGTCTGAACTTTCACCTAACTCCAGCTTTTCAAGGTTCATTTTGATCTTTGCGATCTCTTTACCAGAATGGTCAGTCTTCTCGATTAATGAAAGGATCTGTTTGGAAAGTTTTTCCAGGACAACATCAAGTGCCAATAACATCTTTTTAATATGTTGTTTATCCATCGATATACGAAGATTAATTGCCTGTTTTATCGACTCCATCATCGTCGATGAGCTAAGGCTTTGCGGGTTCGCCCTGATCTCATCTGAGATCTTTGCCAGTTTATCATCAACACTTGATGCCACTGAAGGTACAAGACTGGCAATGAAAAGAAGTGCGAGGCTTTGATATTCACCTATATCCTCTTGAGTATCAGCTTGGAACTTCAGGTTTTCTATTGTTGTTCTAATATCATTTTTATTGACTTTACCGTAAGGCTTTAGCGTATCTAAAAAACTATCGTCATAATTCGTTAGAAAACTGATCCACTCCTCTTTGATTTTTCCAATCTGCTTGGCATCTGTCACCAACTCCAGGTCTTTGATCGACTTGCTCGAAAGTGCACTCAATTCTGCATTATGCAACGCAGAGATCGTCTGTAAAACACGTTTAAGAAGAAGATTGAGCTCACTGTTTTGGTTTTGTGATTCGGTAGGGTTCGTACGGTTAAGTTTGGCAATAAAAAAGGTGATGAGTTCATTCAATGTCTTTACACGATACTGCTTAAGCTCGTTTTGAAAAGACGTGTCAAGTTTTTTTGTAAACTTTTCAACTTGATTACAGTCTTCGACAATGATACCGGCTGCTTTAGCCTCTTTGCAAAAAGCCTCTGCATAAAAATCAGGTGTTAGAAGTTTATTCTCTTTTTTTAAACGTTCAAACGTACGTTTGATGATCTCATTGACTGTCATAAAGCCTCCTAGGCGTTAAAGCTGAGTCCCCTCTGCACCGACCTGAGCCACAAATGAATCCAGTGCCTTCAATGATGCTTGACGAATCGCCTCAAAACGTTGTATATCTGTAATGATAGCATTTGGCTCAATAGAGAAATCATAAGAACCTCTTGAATTATAGCCTTTTTGCTGGCCATTATTACGTCGTGTCACCTTTATGTTGACATTTGCCCGATAAACGATGACATATCCATTCTCATCGTACTGCAGAGGTGAGAAACTGATCCCCGACAGGCTCACCCACAATGTCGTCTTCGCCTCTGCCTGTGGCACCAGTGAGGAATGAAAACGTGTCACCACCGCTTTACGTGCAGCATCTTTTATCAAGACAGCATTTTCAGGATCTTCCAAAGAGACGGTCACTTCGACAAATATTTTTTCTCCCACTGCTTTTCGTGCCTGTTTGGAAGCAGGGAGATAACCGCATCCCACAAAAAGGAGCATTATAAAAAGTATGCCTGAGTATCTCTTTATCATTTAACGACCAGGTTTACCAGTTTGTTCGGGACAACGATCTCTTTGACAATATTCATTCCCTCCAGCCACTTCGCTGCCTCTTCTTTTGCTATAGCCAGGATCTCATCCTTACTGGCAGCTGGAGAGACTTCAATCTGCGTACGGTTTTTACCGTTGATAGAGACTCCCATGGTAATAGTATCAACCGTAAAGACCTCATCGAGAATGGTTGCAGGTGTAAAGTTATTACGTTTAAAGAGTTGATCAGAGATTTCCCATGCCAGATGCGGGACGATCGGTTCGATAATTGAAGCGATGATCCAGTACCCTTCTGTCCATACATCAGCATTGTTTTGGTCATTCAGTGCATTCATTGCTTCCATGACACCTGCAATCAAGGTGTTGAAGGTATGACGATCTTCAAAGACTTCATTGGCACGCTGAAGTGCTTCATAGACTTTTTTACGCGCTGCTTTCTCTTCCTTGCTCAGGCTGTCATGATCAATACTTGGAATTGTCTCGGTCGCATAAGCACGGCTTGAACGATCTGCAAAACGTTTCAGGAACCTGAAGGCTCCCTCAACAGCCGAATCATTCCACTCCAGCTCTTGCGTAGGCGGCGCAGCGAAGAGTATGAAAAGCCTTGCCGTATCGGCTCCATATTTCTCAACCAGGGCATCAGGGTCAACTGTATTCCCCTTTGACTTTGACATCTTGGCACCGTCTTTAAGTACCATTCCCTGTGTCAAGAGATGATTAAACGGCTCATCACAGTTGACATAACCAAGGTCTCTCATCACTTTGGTGAAGAAACGCGCATATAGAAGATGCAAGATAGCATGTTCGATCCCACCGATATAATGATCAACACCCATCCAGTAATCCAGCTCTTTAGCATCAAAAGCTTTCTCTTGCCAGATACCAGGACTGGCTGTATAGCGCAGGAAGTACCATGATGACTGGACAAAGGTATCCATCGTATCCGTTTCACGCACAGCATCTTTTCCACACTGTGGACATTGACAATGTTTCCATGTCGGATGGTGGTCCAACGGATTACCTTCACCCGTTATCTGAGCATCTTCAGGAAGTGCAACAGGCAGATTCTCCTTTTTCTCCATGACAAGACCACAGTCATCACAATGAATAAACGGCAGAGGAGCACCCCAGTAACGCTGACGACTTACACCCCAGTCTTTGAGTTTAAAATTAATGACCTTTTTTCCCAAACCGTTAACATCAAAATGATGCATGATTTTGGATTGAGACTCTTTTGATTTCATCCCATCAAACTCGCCCGAGTCAAAAAGTATCCCACTCTCTGTGTAGGCTTTTCCCTCAGGAAGTTCACCGTCCTTTGGCTTGATAACTGCTTTAATAGGCAGGTTGTATTTTTTTGCAAAATCATAGTCTCTGTCATCATGCGCCGGTACCGCCATGACCGCACCCGATCCGTAATCCATCAGTACAAAGTTTGCAATCCACACCGGGATAGACGCACCCGTTAAGGGATGAACGACAGAGATACCAAGTGGTGCACCGGCCTTCTCTTTTTGTCGATCAATTGAAGAGGCATTCTTCATCTCCTCGATAGACGCACTGATATCTTCTGCAAGTAGCCCATTCTCAAGCATATAACTCACGATCTCATGTTCAGGAGCAAGGGCACAATAAGAGACTCCATAAATTGTATCAGGACGTGTCGTAAAGACATCGAACTTTTCAAATGCGTTGGATAGTTTTGCTTTTGAGGCCTCGTCAAAATAGAGATCAAATTCCAGACCTGTCGACTTACCGATCCAGTTCTCTTGCATCGTCAATACCTGTTTTGGCCAACCGCCTTCAAGCTTTTTCAGATCATTCAAAAGTTCATCCGCATAATCGGTAATCTTGAAATAATACTGGTTCATCTCTTTTTTGACGATAGGTGTATCACATCGCCAACAACACCCTTCAACGACCTGCTCGTTTGCCAGGACTGTCTGGTCATGCGGACACCAGTTCAATAGACCTGTCTTGGAATACATCAGACCCTTATTGAACATATCGATGATAAAGCCTTGTTCAAACTTTGTATAAAGTTCATCCGAAGTCGCAAATTCACGCTTCTTCGAAAAAGAAAGCCCCAAACGTGAAAGCTCTGCACGCATGTAATCGATGTTCTCATACGTCCATTTCTTAGGGTGTGAACCGTTTTTTATCGCAGCGTTCTCCGCCGGCATACCGAAACTGTCCCAGCCGATAGGATGAAGTACATTTTTGCCTGCCTGACGATAGTGGCGTGCAAATGCATCACCTATCGTATAGTTACGGACATGTCCCATATGTAAACGCCCGCTTGGGAAAGGAAACATGCTTAAAATATATTTCTTGTCTTTACTGTAATCTTGCGAAGGCTCAAAACTCTCGTTATGCTCCCAAAACTTCTGCCACTTTGTTTCAACTTCGGATGGATTATATTCCAAGTCTATCTCCTAAAAATCATTAATACTAAAAGTTAGATGCTAACGCTTAGGAGTAATGATGAAAGGACAAAGAGAAAGGGCTGCTTTCTCTTTTGTATTAATACTCTTCTCGTGTACGGGCACTCTCCACTAAGACAAGACCCATTGAAAAGATATTAGCCAATAAAGCACCGATGGCTAAAGCAATTGCCCACTCTGTATTGCCAACAACCACCAGGTAAATAAAAGCTGGGATAAGATGCAGATCCGCTACCAATGAGCTTGCCAACAGTTCTGCAGCCAAAAGATTTCTCACACCGATCTTTAAAATCGTAGATACCAAGTTCAAGCTTCCCGCCATAAAGAGCGCAATAGCACTGTGTTCATATAAAAAACCTGCCGTTGATGTCAGACTCATCAGTGTAAAAAACACATAGATAACTTTTCCCCAATCCATAGATACTCCTATTTTACTTTATTTAAACAGCGTAGACACGCTTAGAGTGTTCCCTGCTCAAACTGCGCCCTCATGCGCTCTTTCTCAACTCTTCTTTTCTCTTTATCTGCGAGTTTTGTCCTGAATGCTTTGATATCAAATCCCAACCAGATCAATACTGGAGATGCAACAAAGATCGAAGAGTATGTCCCTACGATTATACCCACAAGTAAGGTAAATCCAAAACCGTGAATGATCTCACCACCGTACATCCATAAAGTCAATACAACAAAGAATGTCGTCAGTGAGGTCAGCGTCGTGCGAGAGAGTGTACGTGTAACCGACTCATTGATGACTTCAGACAGGATTGCAGACTTGATCTTGTTGATCCCTTCACGAATACGGTCAAAGACAATAATCGTATCGTTCAAAGAGTACCCCAGGATCGTCAGCATCGCTGCAAGAATATCCAGGTTTACTTCCACTTGAAACAATGAGATCGCACCCAAGGCGATAGAAACATCATGAACCAATGCCACGATTGAAGCCAAAGCAAAACGCCATTCAAAGCGGAATGAGACATAAATAAGGATACCGATGATCGCGAGCAGCATCGCCATGATACCTTTTTCTCTCAATTCATTTCCAACTTTCGGGCCGACAATATCCACACGACGGATCTCATAGTTTCCACTTCCGAAAAGTGCTTCTCTGGCGACATCACCCATATCCGTTGTCACGGATGAACTTGAGGTTCGCACACGGATAACAACCTCTTCAGGAGAACCGAACTCAGAGATACTTGCCCCGTCAAAAAGTTCATTTTTTGCTATGAGCGAACGCATCGTATTGATCGGTGCTTCTTTGTCATACTTCACCTGAATAACTGTACCACCCGCAAAATCGATCCCGTAATTAAGACCCTTTGTAGCTAACACAAAATATGAGGCGATTACCAAGGTCAAAGAGATCATTAGGGTGATCATCTTCTTACTCATAAAATCAAAGGTTTTTGTATATTTAAAAAATTCCATATTATGCCTTTACCCCAAACCAGACCTTAAGGTTTTTGCTCTTCTCGATACGGCTCATCAACATCTCATACATCCCGTGTGTTCCCAGAATGGCTGTCAACATTGAAGCCAAGATACCGATACTCATCGTGATAGCAAAGCCCTTGATTGCACCAGTACCATACACATAAAGAACAATTGCCGCAATCAGCGTCGTGACATTCGCATCCAAAATAGCTGATGTAGCATTCTCATACCCCTGTTCAATCGCTTTACGCATACTTGCACCTTGATACAGTAGTTCACGGATACGTTCCGAGATGATGACATTCGCATCAACTGCCATACCGACGGTCAATACAATACCCGCCATACCCGGAAGTGTCAACGTCGCACCAAAAAGCGACATTACGGCCAAGAGTATGAACAGGTTTGCGATCAATGCGATATTGGCTATTACACCGGCAAGCTTGTAATAAACAAGCATAAACACAACAACCAGGACAAAACCGCCTACTAGTGCGATTGAAGCTGCCTTGATACTATCTGCTCCCAGACTTGGTCCGACAGAGCGTTTTTCCATCAGATAGATAGGTGCGAGAAGTGCACCCGAGCGAAGTGCAATGGCAAGATCCTGTGCTTCCTGTGGTGTATAACTTCCTGATATCTGACCGCTTCCGCCTCCAATACGTTCATTGATACGCGGAGCCGAAAACACTTTTCCATCCAGAACAATAGCGAGGTGATTACCGACATTCTTCTCTGTAAAGTCGCCAAATATTGCGCCGCCTTCAGAGTTAAGGGTGAAATTTATCACCGGTTGGTTTGTCTGCTGGTCAAATGCGACCTGCGCATTAGTCAGCATTGAACCGTCAAGTATCTGGATCTCTTTCATCAAATATTTGACACCCGGCTGTGCAACATCTTCAAGAATAACATCACCGTATTTTGCCGCTTCCGCATCACTCATCTGATACACTCGGGATTGACGGTCTTCATCCAAAGCCATCATCTGAAGGTAGGCAGCTCTTGATATCAGCTCACGTGCACGCTGCTCTTCTTCAGCTGTCTTGATACCCGGAAGCTCCACAAGTATCTTCTCTTCACCCTGCTTGGCAACAGTCGGTTCAGCCAGACCAAACTGGTCCAGACGGTTACGGATCGTCTCAATTGCCTGTTCGATCGACTGTTTCTTCGTCTTTTCAACTTCAAGTTCTGAAAAACTCAAGGCAAACTCAAGCCCCTGATTGTCAATGACCAGACCCTCAGTCTTTGAAAGCATTTCCTTGACGCTTGGAATATCGTCTTCATCCAGAAGTGAGAACTCCACACCCTCATCAAGGACTTCCAGTGTATCAACGAGGATATCATGTTTTTCAGTGTAGTACTTGATACTCGCAGCGATCGACTTAAAACGTGCTTTGACTGCTTCTTCGGTCTTCACACCCAAGAGCATATGCAGACCACCTTGCAGGTCAAGTCCAAGTGTGATGTGTGCACCTTTTTCCGTCTTGGCTAATGTCGGGAACGAAAAAGCAATCCCGAAGATAAGTGCCGCGATGAAGATAACTACGCGATAATTAAGCTTCATCCTCATACTTTCGAGCTATCGCATCTTTAGCCAGGCGTGCTTCAGAATCTTTATCAAGTTTAACTTTGAAAAAGCCCTCTTCGACTTTGACGATATCTACGATCAGACCACCATTCGTTACAACTTTATCACCTTTTTCCAGTGCTTCAAGCATTTTTCTGTGTTCTTGTTGTTGCTTCTGCTGCGGACGGATTATGATAAAGTACATAATCGCGAATAATCCAACCATCATGATAATTGATTCCATTACATTCTTCCTTACTAAAAAATAAATTGCGCGCATTATAGCTTAAGGCCACCTCCAAAAACCTTATACGCAAACTCATATATAATGAGAAGTCATCAAATAGCAAAATATAGTAATTTTCATGATTGTAACTGTGCTTAGAGCATAGAGTGAAAAGCGTCCCTATAAACGCATCCCGAACTTATAGGTAAATTGCAAGACAAGTACATCATCCAGTTTTTCCAGAACACTCTGTGCAGCTGTATTTCCGGGTGCTTTTGCATCTCTAAAAAGATAGTTGAGATCAAGCCGTATAGGACCTTTAAAGTGATAACTCAGACCTATCGTTGTTGTTTGGAAGATCCTTTTCTTTTCCGTTGAGTTTGTCATATTATCAAGTTCGTCATAACGTATTATCGTCTCGACCTTAGGATATACCTCATAGGCAGCGGAGAGATAATACCCATAGGCTTTATTAGCTTTGTCAGCCTCGATGACAAGGTTCCATTCCTCATCTCCCCACTGAGGGTTGATATCCTTAACTCCTGCAAACAACATTCCCTGCGCACCTGTATACTCAGCTTCCAAACGCAATCCATCTTTAAAATAACGAAGACCTGCACCGTAACGTATGCGATCATAAAGCTGTGTCTGATTATTTGCATCGACAGCTCTTTTACCCTTCTGATACCAGATATAGGACTTAAAGTCCTCAGCATAATACCCTTTGCCTTTGCCAAAGCCATGTTCAAAAGCCAGATAACCGTAGCCTGTGTACTCTCCGCTGTTTGTATTTTTCCACTCCAGACCTGATCCGTTTCCCAGCATCGCAGCATAAGAGAAAGCCCAGTCACCATCTAAAGCGACTCTATCAAACAGTTCTACCCCGGTATCTCTAAACGCACCTACACCATAAGCCGGTTGAGCGACAAAGGTCCCGTCTGAATTCGCTTCACTCCTTGGTGTCTTTGGCCTCTTTTCCAAAAGCAGATAGTTACTCATCTGTGTAAAGAGGATATAGGGTGATGCAAAACGTGCCTGCAGTCCCTCTTCGCTTCCGGGATATTTGAACAGACCAAAGCGGAGATTGGCATAAGGGATATAGCGCAATGTCATAGAAGCATCGGTAATATACGTATTCTGTGAATAGCCCAAAGGCTTTGTGATCCCATTCTCACCAAGCTCACTCAGGAAAAAATAGTTGATTTTATTTGAATCATCCAGGACGCCTCTTAGACCCAAACGTGCTCGATAAAGTTGAAACTGCTCCTGCTTCTCTAACGTGGGAGTCACATAAGCGAACCCTGATTTGTTTACGCCAGCACTCTCTACAATGTCTGAATAATTCTTTTCGTATTTCAATTGGGCAAAACCCCAGAACTGAGGTGAACTCAACACATTTTTTGTTCTTTCGCCCTCTTTCTTGATGAATGCCGGTTCTGTACCCTGTATCATCAACCAGTCACTTGCAAACAGTGAAGAAGCTGTCAAAACAAGAGCTATCAGACGGTACATCTTAAGGCTTCTTCATGTCCATAAATTCTCTAACGACATCATAATCACTGTCAGTCGCCTTGATGAAATTCAGCAACCGACCTTTTTTAAGCATCAGTCGCCCTTTGCTGTCACTGCCCCAGTTCAGGATACGTTTTTGGATCACCTCTCTCGTCTCTTTCGGGACCCGTGGATGAACGACAAAGAGTGCATGGGGAAGAGGTTTTGTCTCATAGATCACCTTGAAGCTGTCAATCTTTTTTTCCTGGTTGAAGAAGCTCATTGCACGCTCAGCTGTGATACATGCGGCTGCTTCCCCATCTACAACCTTCTGTAGACATACGAAGTGGTTCTTGCTGTAAGAGATCGTAAACTCATCCAGAACCCTGTGACCTTCTTTCTTCATGCTAGTAAGCATCATTTGGGTCACTGCGGCTTCTGCAGGTGCTGAAGCGATAATCTTATCTGTTACATCCGATACATTATCATAATTCGAGGCTTTTAAAACAACCATAATAGCCTTCAGATCTTTTGACCTGCGTGCGATTGGGATATAGCCTTGCAGCTTATGTGCTTGTACATAATCCAGGGGTTGGATAAAGGCCAACTCATATAAACCCCTGTTGAGTTCATCTTTATATTGTCTATAATAAGGCTTTGTCATTAATATGACCGGTTTACCGATCTGTTCCTGCAGATCAATCCCCACTGTATCGTACACTTCATGTAGCTTCATCAAAGGCATATGCGGAAAAACACCAAACTTTAACTCATCCTCAGCGATTAGAACAAGAGAGAGTATTGCTGTCAGTATCAATATACGCATGTAACTTCCTTTCTTTCTTCATACAATCATACCAAAATCTATAAGAAAATATAATCCCTTCGCCTTACCCTCGATTTAGCTATAATTCCAATAAAAAGTCTGAATCCATGCAAGCGATCAAATCATTTTTTTCACTCCCAGAACTGTTGCGTGGTCTGACAATAGCGCTCTGTTTTTCAAGCTTTTTGTACCTTTTTCACTTTGAGCTTAACTTTTATCTCCTGAACTCTATTGTCGGGCTGTATGCCTTCTACCTACTGGTCATCTCCAACAGAAAAGCCCTTCTCTTTGCCGGCTTCTTTATCGGCCTGTTCTGGTTTTATTGGATTGGCTTTAGTTTTCAGTACTATGGCCTTGCCTGGGCTATGCCCCTTGTCGCTATTGGTTTTGCTTTTATCTATGCCTTCATCTTTTGGGTAGTCTCATGGCCTGAAAACCCTTATCTTCGCGTGACTATGCTTTTTCTTCTGAGCCTCTTCGAACCTTTTGACTTTAACTGGCTTCAGCCGGAACTTCTGTTTGTTACAAGCTACTTTGGCGTAGAAAAATGGCAGTATGGGCTTATTCTGATCAGTCTTGCTCTTTATGTCAGTTTCAGACAGAAAAAGAGAGCCTATCTGTTTTTTCTCTTACTGCTTCCAGCCCTTAGCTTCTCATCTTCCAAACCTCATGAACTTCCTTTGGATATCTCTCTCGTACAGACGGATTTAAAGCAGGAAATAAAATGGAACCGGTTTTATCTGCCTAAAATCCTCAAAGAAAATATTCAGGCTATTGACACAGCAATTAAAGAACATAAGGATCTTGTCGTTCTGCCTGAGAGTGCTTACCCTCTGTTTCTCAACCGACATCCCGATCTGATCCATGAGCTTAAAGAAAAGAGCCGTCATATAGCCATTATTACAGGAAGCCTCTATTACGAAAACATGAAAAATTTCAATGCTACCTATTTTTTCCATGATGGGAAGATGCAGATAGCAAAAAAGATGATACTCGTTCCTTTTGGAGAATATATCCCGCTTCCTTCCTTTTTAGCCAAACCGATCAACACCGCTGTATTTGGTGGAGCGTCTGACTACCTGACAGCCAGCGAGCCGACCGATTTCAATATCAAAGGCACCACCTTTCGAAATGCCATATGCTACGAAGCAACCTGTCACCAGCTTTTCGAGAATGCCCCCTCTTTCATGATTGCTACAAGCAATAATGCCTGGTTCATGCCATCGATCGAACCCTCTCTGCAAAGACTCCTGATGCAGTTTTATGCCAAAAAGAACGCTACTACCATCTTGCACGCTGCCAATAGTGCCGGCGGCGGGATCATTTACCCCTGAACTGATTCCATCATAGAACCTGAGTAAAACAGTAAAGTTTAACTCCCTCTTATCTTCTTAAAGCTATTATTACCTCATAAACTATTCAGGATATTCAATGAAAATAGCAAAAAATGTGACTGAGCTTATTGGTAATACGCCCCTTGTCCGCCTCAATAAGGCATCTGAAGAAACAGGATGTACTATTTTGGGAAAATGTGAGTTTATGAACCCGACCTCTTCTGTCAAGGATAGAATCGGTTTCAATATGGTCAACACTGCTTTGGAAAATGGAACTATCGATAACGATACGACTATTATCGAACCGACAAGCGGTAATACCGGAATAGCACTTGCATCAGTATGCGCCGCACTCAACCTGAAACTCATCTTGACGATGCCGGAATCCATGAGTATGGAACGACGTAATCTCTTGAAAGCCTTGGGTGCAGAACTTGTCCTGACACCTGCCCCTTTAGGTATGAAAGGTGCGATCAACAAGGCTGTAGAACTTAATGAACAGATGAACAATTCCCATATCCTGCAGCAGTTTCAAAACCCGGCCAATCCTGATATCCATCGTAAGACGACAGCTATCGAGATCTTGAACGATACCGACAAACAACTCGATATCTTTGTAGCCGCTGTCGGTACCGGAGGCTCATTGACTGGAGTCAGTGAAGTCTTAAAAAACAGTTTGCCATCCGTTGAGATCATCGCTGTAGAGCCGACAGCATCTCCGGTACTGTCAGGCGGTAACCCGGGACCGCATAAGATCCAGGGAATTGGTGCAGGGTTTGTACCCGATATCTTGAATACGGAGATCTTTGGTGAGGTTATCCAAGTCAGTGATGAAGATGCCATGGCAACCTCAAAGGCATTGGCCAAAGAAGAAGGCCTCTTGGTAGGTATCTCTGCCGGTGCCAATGTATTCGCAGCCAAGAAGGTCGCATCCCGTCCGGAGAACAAAGGAAAGACCATTGTCACTATCCTTTGCGACACAGGTGAGCGCTATCTTTCAACTGCTCTTTTCTCTCAAGACTGATGCGTCTTCTTGAGACCATTCATGTCGTAGATGCCAAGGCATTGAACCTTGCCTACCATCAACAACGTATGAAAGAGTCTCGCGATATATTAGGCTATTCATCTCCCCTAACACTCGATCTTGATCCTCCTGCACAGGGTAATTACAGATGCCGTATCATCTATGAAGAAATGATTGAGACAATCGAATATATTCCCTATCAGCCAAAGAGAATACATAGCTTCAAACTCATCCATTCAGATATCGATTACGCTCTTAAATATGAAGACAGAAGCGAGATTGAACTCCTTTTGGATCAAAAAGACAAGGCTGACGAAATTATCATTATAAAAGAAGGACTTGTCACTGACACCAGTATTGCCAACCTCTGTTTTTTTGACGGAAAACAGTGGCTTACTCCAGAACATCCGCTGCTAAAAGGCACGACCCGTCAACGGCTTCTTGACGAAAAAAGAATAGTGTGTGCCAAGATTCACTATACAGATATCCCACAATATTCAAAAATTGCCGTGATGAACGCTATGACTGATTTTATGGTCATAGAAAATGCTATAATTGTGTAAATACTCCATTTTTCAAGGATTACAATGCTCTATGATGTATTAAAAGACCGCAGTTATGCTAATCTGATGCAGAAACATATTGTGGAAATTTTAACTCATCTCTTTGAAAAAGATCAGACCTTTGGCATCTTGTGCAAGATAGAGACGCTCAGTTTTGATCCGGAACTCCCTAATGAAATCACTTCCGAGTTCCGCCCGATGACCCTCTTCTTTCTTGCCGGTTATACCTTTGAAAGTGCCCGTATTGAAAAAGATACCTTGATTTTTGAAGCAGGCTTTGGAGCAAATAATCTTGGGAGTGTCGTCACTGTACCTCTTTTAGGAATCATGCAGATCATCATTGACGAAACCCCAATCTTCGTCAACCTGGCTTCTCCACTTGAGACCAATCAGACCAAACCGAAAAACAATGAGTCTGTTGCTAGCGGTGAGAAATCTTCAATGGAAGCCCTGCTTTCGAATCCGGAAAATAAGAAGTTCCTAAAATAGACCCTCTGCTATTAAACAGTAAAACCATTAATAATATCATCAAAAACACTCTCTATTAACAAGACAATAAGATTTATCAGGCTAAGAATTTTGTTGAAGACCAGGAGAGCAAAGAACTCTGGGCATTATGCCCAGAGAGCTATTTATACAGAGCGAACACTTAATAGGTAGTTAACGACATTGTCGACAAAGGCATCGTGTTTACGCTCTTTAGAATATGCGATATAGAATTTACGCATAATGCGGTAACCTTTGATACGTGCTTCATAGATACGTCCGGCTGCGACATCATCCGCTAAAACATGGCGAGACATGACCGATACGACAGGACGAGGTGCATGTGGATCAGCATGAGTGATCGACTCTTTGATTGCTGTCGGACTTCCAACAACACCGATCACGTTAAAACTTGAGCACTCGACACCGATCTCTTCGAAGACCTCTGAAGTCAACTTACGTGTATGAGAGTTTTCATCTCTACAAATCCAATCAAACTTATACATGTCTTCACGTTTTAGCTGTTTTGGGATAGGCTGGTTAGAAAAAATGACCAGTTCGTCTTCGAGCCACTCTCTGTAGATGATCCCCTCTCTAAAGACAGCAGATTCAATCAGACCGATATCAATCTTTTTATCTTCAATCTGATCAATAATATCTTCCGAATTGGCTACACGGAGATAAACTTCATTCTCAATCTTGTCTTTGATTTTTTGGATCAACGGTGGAACAACATAGTTTCCGATAGCGAATGAAGCACCCAGGACAAATGTGAACTCTTTGTTAATGATCTTAAGAAGTTCTTTCTCAGATGAAGCAATTGCTTTTTCAAGACGAATGGCTATACGATAAAGGTCTTCACCCTCTTTCGTCAGTTTGATACCGTTTTTTTTGCGTTCTACTATCTTAGTGTCAAGATAATCTTCAATAAATTTGATCTGCTGTGTAACCGCAGGCTGTGAAATGCCGAGTTTAGCAGAAGCCTTTGAAAAACTCTTTTCTTTGATAACCGTCAAAAATGTATGTAGTTTTGCAAAATCTTTTAACATTAATAATTCCCATAAGATATTTTTATAGTAAAAGTATAACCCAAAATTATGTATATTGCAATACTTTTGTAATAATTCATTAAAATTTTGTTATAATCAATATAACTATAACAATATTACTCAACAACCTTTAATTTAGAAATAAAGGCATGATAAAGCTTAGGTAAAAAATGGAAGATATATTTCAAGATCTCAATGAAGCACAACGTGAAGCTGTCAAGAAAATAGATGGACCTATGCTTATTCTTGCAGGAGCAGGAAGTGGAAAGACAAAGACCATAACCTCCCGTTTGGCATACCTTCTCGATGTTGTCGGTATTCCCGCTGCAAACACATTGACCCTTACTTTTACAAACAAAGCTGCTAAAGAGATGCGTGAACGTGCGCTCGCCATGATCAAACCGACCTCTTATCCACCGCTTTTATGTACCTTTCATAAATTCGGCCTTCTCTTCTTGAAATTTCATATCCACCGGCTCGGTAGAAAAAACAACTTTGTCGTTATTGATACGGAAGATAAAAAACGCATTATTAAAAAGTTCAACTCTGATGTTCCTCTGCCTCTAATCACCAGTGAAATCTCACGCTACAAGAACTCACTGCTTACACCTGAAGAGGCTTATGCTCAGGCCGAACTGAAAAACTACAAGATGATCGCCAAGATATATGAACAGTATGAAGCCCATCTGCATGAAAACAATCTTGTTGACTTTGACGACCTGCTGGCCCTGACCTACAAACTTCTTCATGAGAACAAGGACCTCGCGGAAGAGACAAGTGCAAGGTATCAGTACATCATGATCGACGAATATCAGGATACGAATGAACTACAGTTCAGGCTGTTAAAGAAGCTGTGCACATCTCATAACAACCTCTGTGTTGTCGGTGATGATGACCAGAGTATCTACGGCTGGCGCGGAGCGAACATCCGTAACATCATCGAGTTTGACAAAGATTTTGATGACACCTTTGTCGTCAAGCTTGAGAACAACTATCGCTCAACAGAGCCTATCTTGAATGCGGCAAATGCCCTTATCGAACACAATCGAAACCGTCTTGGTAAAAAACTCATCTCGACCAAAGGCGAGGGCAAAGAGGTCGCAACGATGTCATCGCATGATGAATCGGAAGAGGCAAACAAGATAGCAAGCTCCATCAGCGAACTTCTCAACAGCGGTGTCAAAGCTGATCAGATTGCTGTCTTGTACCGTATCAATGCACTGAGCCGTTCATTGGAAGAAGGCCTTGCCCGACACAGAATCCCCTATAAGCTTGTCGGAGGACTACGTTTCTATGACCGGGCCGAGATCAAGGACCTTATCTCCTATCTTCGTGTCATCACCAATGTACATGACAGTTTTTCACTCAAACGTATCATCAACAAACCAAAACGCGGCTTGGGGAAAGCGACAATAGACAAACTGGAACTCTCATCAATGCAGGCAGAAAAGTCTATCTTCGAATTTATTGATACGGCGACAAATGCCGAGCTTGAAGCACTGATTAAAAAGAAGAACACCCTGACGGTCAAAAAACTTATTGAAGACATCAAAGATGTCGCCCATGCAGCGCAGAACGCAAGCTATGACCTGGTCGATCTTCTTGAAGAGAGTTTCAAGGTCAAATCGATCTATGACAACATGCCTGATGCCTATGACCGTATTAGTAATATCGATGAGTTTTACGGACTTTTCAGAGACTTCATCAAACAGAACCCTGAAACGAGTCTTGATGAGTTTCTAAACGAACTGACCTTGCAAAGCGAACAAGACCAGGTAGAGGGTGAAAGCATCTATATCATGAGTATCCATGCATCAAAAGGCCTTGAGTTCAAACATGTCTATATCATCGGTTTGGAAGAGGGTTTCCTGCCACTTATAGGTGACGGAAGCGACACTGAAGAGGAGAGACGTCTTGGCTATGTCGCTATTACACGGGCTGAATCCGAGTTGACGATGTCACATGTTGCAAGCCGCTTTTATAAAGGACGGCGTACCGAACTGAGTAAAAGCCGTTTTTTCAAAGAGTCAGGGCTTTGTGAAGGCTCATTGGTCATAGAGAAAAGTACCTCGTTCAAAAAGGGTGATCTTGTGCGCCATAAGATTTTTGGTGCCGGTCGTATACTCGGTGTCAGCAAAGCGGGTAAAGACTTCAAACTCAAAATCAACTTTGGCGGAAGTCACAGAGAGATTCTTTCCTCCTTTGTAGAACGGTTATAGTATTGCAGAGACCAGGAAAAGATTGTGAATAGAATTTTTGTTGCGTACAAACCTTCGGGATTGAGCTCAAACCAGTTTTTGAGCCGTCTTAAACGCAAGTACAAGGTAAAAAAAGCAGGATACTCAGGTACCTTGGACCCTTTTGCAAAAGGTGTTCTCATTGTTGCCCTTGGAAACTTCACCCGCTTTTTCCGCTTTCTGGATAAAACACCCAAAAGCTACAGAGCGACATTATGGCTAGGTGCAAAATCCGACACCCTGGATATTGAACATGTCACTAACCCAAAGATCATCAAACCTTTCGAAGAGAAAAACATCATTTCTGTCATTGAGGGCTTTAAAGGCGATCTTGAGTATACACCTCCCTCTTTCAGTGCCAAAAAGATAGATGGTGTACGCGCCTATGACCTTGCACGGGCAGGTGAAAAAGTTTCACTGAAAAAGATACGATCGACGATCTATGAGATCAAACTCATCCACTACTGCCACCCCTTTGTGACATTTGAGGCGACAGTAAGTGAAGGGACTTACATCCGTAGCCTTGGAGAGATGATCGCTTCCAAACTTGGGGTCGATGGCGCCTTGAGTGCATTGGAACGACTTAGAGAAGGAAGCTTTTGCTATAATAATGAAATCCCTATCTCTCCTCTGGATGCACTGACAATGCAACGTGTAAACTTTTCGGGAGACATCAATGATGTTTGGCTGGGCAAAAAGATATCTGTCGAGTCACTTGATACAGATAAAGACGGTATATATTTGCTGCATGATGACAAGCTGGCAGCGGTACTTGAGATAAAAGATAAAAAAGTTTCATACTTACTAAACAAGGTTGATCTATGCTAATACTTTCCCGTAAGCTCGAAGAGGCTATTTGGCTGGGCGATAATATAAAAGTGAAGATCATGGGTATTGATAAAGGCACTGTAAAAATCGGGATTGAAGCACCCTCTGATATCACAATACTGCGTGAAGAGCTCAAGGAAGCTGTTGCCGATGCCAATAAGCAAGCCTCCACACCGAGTGATCAATTCTCAGAACTTCAAGCACTGATGAGCCAACTGAAGAAATGACAACAAGCCCTTGGCGATCTGTAAAGCAGATGTTTCTAATGAAACTAGAGAGGACATAGATTGAAAAAATACAAGGCTTATGCCAAGGTCAACATCTTCTTGAAAATCACAGGCAAACGGGGAAACTATCACGAGATTTTTTCTCGTTTTATGAAATTGCCACATCTCTATGATGAACTCTCTTTTGAGCCTAAAAAAAGCAGTGGCTTTGTCCTGCACGGTGAATTTGGTTGCAAGACGGAACAAAACACCATCTATAAAGCCTATAAAGCTCTGCTTGATACTACCAACTCCGATGCCTTGGCCAAACTTATCGACAGTTATGTCATCAAGGTTGATAAAAATATTCCATCCTTTGCCGGCCTGGGGGGAGGAAGCTCTGATGCCGCCTGTTTTTTAAAGATGTGCAACAATACCCTGGACTTGGGCCTCAGTTTGAACGAATTGGCAAAGATTGGTGCTTCCGTAGGTGCTGATGTACCTTTCTTTATCTATGACTATCCCTCTGCCAATGTCTCTGGTATAGGTGAAATCGTAGAAAAGTTTGATGAGGAAGCTTTAGATCTTGAGACCATAACACCTGATATACAGATAAGTACACCTGAAGTCTACCAAACCTTCAGAGAAAACTTTTACAAGGAACTCTCACCTCAGGAACACGCCAAGTTAAGTGTCATGCCTTCGAAAGAGATATTGAACGACTACTCAATATCAGAAGCTAACGATCTGTTTGAACCGGCACTGCATCTATATAAAAAATTAAAAGAGAGCTATCATAAAGGATGGTTCTTCTCAGGCAGCGGAAGTAGTTTCTTCCGACTAAAGTCTTAGCAAGAATAGAAAATAAAAGATATAATTTTATACTTAGATTAGAAAGAAGAACATAATTAATGGGCGAAACAATCGCTACAAATAAAAAAGCGTATCATGATTACTTTATCGAAGAAAAACTTGAGGTTGGTATAGAACTTCTAGGCAGTGAAGTCAAAGCACTTCGGGAGGGGAAAGCTCAGCTAAAAGAGTCCTTCGTCCGCTTGATCAAAGGCGAACTCTTTTTACTCAATGCACATATCGGTTTATTGGACACGACGCATGCCTATTACCGGCATGATGAACGGCGTGCGCGTAAACTTCTTCTGCATAAGAAACAGATCGCGAAGTTTGCTAAGGCCGTTGAACGTGATGGGATGACTATCGTCTGTCTTAGTCTCTACTTCAATCATAAAAACATGGTTAAAGCACAGATTGCCATTGCCAAAGGGAAGAAGTTACATGATAAACGGGCTGATCTTAAACAAAAAGATATGAAACGTGATATTGACAGAGCGATGAAAGAGTATTAAGATGAAACTCACACCTGAACAGATAAAAGAATTTCAGACCAACGGTTTTCTTCTTTTACGCCAGTTTGCAGACCATCAGCTCTGCGATGACATCAAAGCCAAAGCACAAGAGCATCTGGAAAAGAAGGTCAGACCTATCGAAAGCGAAGAAGAGTATCAACGCAAGAACAATGACAAAATGACAGTCCGTCGTTTGCGGCAGGTCTATGACAGAGATCCTCTCTTTTCACAGTGGATGACAAACAGCGAGATCCGACCTGTCTTGGCACAACTTCTTGGAGAAGAGCCTGTACTATTACTTGCCCATCATAACTCCATTATGACAAAGCTTCCTCAAAAAAGCTCTATTACCTCCTGGCATCAGGATATCCGCTACTGGCATTATGAAAATGACAATCTCCTCTCCGTGTGGTTAAGCCTTGGAGATGAATACCTTCAAAATGGACTGTTGGAGTTTATTCCCGGATCACACAAGATGAAGTTCTCTTCGGATCAGTTTGACGAGCGCTCTACCTTCAGAGATGACCTCGCACAAAATCAGGAGATCATCGCAAAGCGTGTTCATTACGACCTGCACAAGGGAGATGTTATCCTCTTTCATGCCAAGACACTTCATCATGCTCACCAGAACCTGAGCGAACAGGCAAAGATATCTTTTGTGTACAGTCTGAGAGGAATCTCGAACAGACCGATACCGAACACACGCAGCGATTTTAAAGAAGTTCTCCTTTAGACTCTATGCAGATCTTCAAAGAACTCTCCATCATCTTTGCCATCTACCTCTTGGGAGAAGGCATCTCTTTATTACTGCCATTTAACTTTCCCGGCAGTATCATCGGCATGTTTCTTCTTTTTACAGCATTGAGTCGACAATGGCTTAAGATTGACGACATCAGGCGTGTCAGTGACTTTCTGCTTAAACATATGGCACTATTTTTCATTCCTGCAGGGGTCTCCGTGATGAGTTCCTTCGCTTTGATAGAAAAAGAACTCACACCTATCATACTGACACTGATTTTCTCTACACTCTTCATGTTAGGCTTTATCGCTTTGATCGTTGATCTCCTGGTCAAAAGAGTCAAGGATGCATGAACTTCTTTTCAACCCTGCCTTCGGACTTCTACTCACC
>JBFEWG010000013.1:0-26136 GCA_041546465.1 Sulfurimonadaceae bacterium | reverse complement strand
TGAATAAGCATTCAAAAGCCTTTACTAACGCATTTGTACAGGTGTGAACACTTTAAAAAAGTTATTCACATCTGTTCACCTTAGAAATTATATCTTTTTTTTACAGAATTAAATAATGAATTATTTTAATCTTCTGTTTTAGATATGTACAGGGTAAAAAATTAAATATCTTCTCCTGCGGAAATTTTATTACTCAACTCCTCGATTTTTACCTTGAAGTTCTCGTCTGATTTGAGAAGTTCATTGATTTTTTTCATTGTATGTGAGATTGTGGTGTGGTCTTTCATACCAAAGTACTGGGCCAATTGAGGCATGGTGTTTTGTGTGAGTGAACGTGCAAGATATATGGATACCCGGCGCGCATAAACAATGTTTTTACTTCTGCTTTTAGAGCGTATTTCACTTGGTTTTACATTGAGTTCTTTGGATACAAACTTTACGATGTGCTCGATAGTAATGTTTTCGCGTTTCTCTTTAAGCTGCTCTTTGAGTACGTTTTTTGTAAACTCAAGAGTGATATCTTGGTTCATCAGTTTTGCATAGGCATGAAGCTTAGAGAGGATACCTTCGATCTCGCGAGCATTGTTGTCGATGATCGTTGCGATGTAATCAATAATATCCTTGGATATATTGACCCGGTTGATCTCACACTTTTTATTGATAATAGCGATCTTAGTCTCGAGTTCAGGCGGTTGGATATCACAGACAAGCCCCCATTCAAAACGGCTCGTTAGACGATCCTCAATACCGGCTATCTGTTTAGGTTGTTTATCCGAGGTTAAGATGATCTGTTTTTTTTCGCTTCTTAAGCTCTCAAATGTATGAAAGAACTCTTCCTGGGTCTGTGTTTTTCCTGAGAGAAATTGAACATCATCAATCATAAGTACATCACATTTTCTGTATTTATCTTTGAATCTGTCCATGGTCTGATTACGAAGATGGCGGGTGAAATCATTGACAAACTGTTCAACTGAGGTATAGATGACGCTTTTTCCCTGTGTCTGCAAACGGTTACCGATGGCCTGCATCAGGTGTGTCTTACCCAGACCGACACCGCCGTAGATAAAAAGAGGGTTATAGGCTGATCCCGGCTTTTCGCATACAGACTGTGCTGCAGAATAAGCAAACTGGTTTGAGCTTCCTACAACGTAGTTGTCAAAGGTATAAGCCGGGTTTAAAAGGCTTTGATGTGCGCTGTGCTGGGGTGTTAGAGAGGATGTTTCATTCGTTTGCTGTTGGGAGGATCGTTTGTTTTTGACCTCAATACAGACTTGGGGTTTGATATCCGTTTTAACCTCGAAGAGGTGGGCTATTTTTTCACTGTATTTTGTACGAACCCAGGAGGCGATAAGGGGGTTGGGTGCTAAAAAAAGAGCATAGTCCGATTTTGATTCTTGAGTAGAAAAGGTGAGTTGTTTGATGTAACGATTGTATTCGACTTCACTGATCTCTTTTTTGAGAAGTTCCAGTATAGATTCCCCGATTGTCATATAAACCTCATTCATAATTTATCAATATTTTTATAGGATGCTCACAGTAATGAAGAAACGGAGTTTTTACTTATTCACATCTTTGTTGTGAATAATATCTAAAAAAACTGGATAATAGGCTAAAATAGCGGATCTATTAGTGTGAATATGTAGTTTTTCACATAAGTGAATAATTTGGGTGAATAACTTGATATCTCCCTATTTTTAGGAAAAGGAAGCATGTGAATATTTTAGGGATAGATCCGGGTACACGCAACCTGGGATACGCCATTATCTCTTTAGAGGGAAACAGTATGAAGCTAATCGAAGCAGGACTGATAAAAATCAAAGCGGACGAGCTTCAGATACAGATTCCACAAATGATTGAGGGTTTAGATCTTATATTCAAAAACCATCAGATTGATGAAGTGGCTATGGAAGATATCTTCTATGCTCACAATCCAAAGACGACGATCAAACTTGCACAGTTTCGTGGTGCGATGATGTTAAAGATACTTCAGGAGTTTGGTCAGTTCAATGAATATACGGCTTTGCAGGTAAAAAAGGCTTTGACAGGTAAGGGAAAAGCACAAAAAGAGCAGGTTGCCTTTATGGTCCAGCGCCTGTTAGGTATCAAAAAAGAGATAAAACCGCTTGACATCTCGGATGCAATGGCTGTTGCCATTACCCATGCACAACGTATAAAAATACGATAATTGTGCAAACTTAAAAGAGTCTTTTCCACAAACCCCACATTTTTTTATCATATTATTCATTTACTTAATCAGGATAAGATACTCTTTCCTTATAAGGAGAAGATCATGGATGAAAAGATCATTTTAGCCTTAGACACTGCAGAAACAAATTATCTTTATTCAAAAAATATAGAACCTTCAAATGATGTCAAAAAATCTTCAAATCATATCATTGCGCTCAATGCATTGTTTGAATCTTTTATTCATTACGGGTTTGCCGTATCACAGATTTCATATGTGATATGCGAACTCGATGAAAACAGCTCTCTATTTGAGTCATTGATCGAACCGCACTTGCGTGTAGTCGATGATATTGAGATGATTGCAAAGCAATATACAAGTATGTATGTTCAATATATTGCACGAATTGCACAAGGTTCGCAGAGCAAGGAAGCTATACAGTGCCTATTTGCCTGATGATACGTTAGAACAGAGATGAAGTTCGATCAGTTCAGTTGTGATGTACAACATAATCGACAAACTCATAATCATAAGGGTTTTTTTCATCTTTAAGATGCTTTTCCCGTTTGACTTCTGTCAGGCTTAAGTGTTCAAACTCCGGAAACTGTGTGTCACCGTCTACGTCCAGATCAATAAAAGTTAGGTAAAGTCTATCAGCTTGTGTTATGGTCTCTGAATAGAGGTGGCCCCCACCAATGATCATGACTTCTTCGACATTTTTGACGAGTGCCAAGGCTTCTTCGAGTGAACCTACACAGTCACATCCATCGACAGTATAATCACTATCACGGGTTAAGATGATGTTTTGTCTTCCGGGAAGAGGTCGACCGATTGATTCATAGGTCTTTCTTCCCATAATGATGGGTTTACCTAATGTGACAGCTTTGAAATGTCCAAGGTCTGCAGGCAAATGCCATGGCATCTGGTTCTCTTTACCTATAACACGGTTGTTAGCCATAGCGACGATAAGTGAGATAAGTGGTTTGCCCATGGGTGTTCCTAGACCGAGAATGGGTAGGCGATAGGGTCATGACACTCATAACCGCTAACACTAAAGTCGTCCATGCTCACCCATGTTTCCAGGTCCTCAAGCGAGGTGATTTTTTCATTGATGTGCAACTGCGGTGAAGGAAAAGGTTCACGTTTTAGCTGGACATCCCGCATCAATTCCAGCTGGTCTTCGTAGATATGGGCATTGACGATCTTGTGGTAGGCAGTCCCTGCTTTTTTCCCTGTTATACGGGCCATCAGGGCTAAAAACACAAAGACCTGGACCTGATTGAAGTTAAGGCCCAGGGGTACATCACATGAACGCTGATAGGAAGTCAGGTGTAAAGTGTCTCCGACAAGTGAGAAGTTATGCGTATGCATGCAAGGGCGTAGACAACCCATGTGAAACTCGCCGGGGTTATAAAAGGTTATGATCTCAGCCCGGTCATCGACACCTCTTTTTAGGTCATCAACGACTTTCTTTAGCTGATCGATGGTATTGCCTTCGGGTGTTTTCCAGCTTCTGCCTTGAACACCATAGACACGACCCATGTCATCTTCGCCTTTACGGTAGGGGTTGTTTAACCAGGCTTCGTTAAGGTTGGCATTGGCATCCCATGTCTTGGTACCTAAAGCACGAAAGTCAGCAGCATTATCATATCCGCGGATATAACCGAGAAATTCGGCAATGGCAGATTTATAATAACTCTTTCGTGTGGTGATCAAAGGGAACTTGTTCTCTCCAACTTGATATTCAAGGTCAGCATTGATGACAGTCAGACAACGTTTGCCTGTACGTTCATTCTCAACCCAGGTACCCTCGTTCACAATCCTGTTACATAAGTCTAAATACTGCTTCATTTATCGGCCTTTGCACTCTAATGGGTACAATTATATATCAGAGTTCTTAGAAAACTCCTTATAGTCAATAAGTGTATGAATCTAAGGTATAATACCTGTATAGGATATATAATGAAATATTTGATTTTTTTACTAACACTGTTTGTTTTGAGTGCCTGTAACTCCAAAAGGGTTACTGTCAACGGTCTGATCTGTCCGGAAGGATATTCTACCCATCAGGTACAAAAAGATTTGACGCAATGTAATTATTATGATGAAAAAGCTGCTGCAGAGGCGTCGAAATCATCGATTAAACCGGTTTGTCGTGAATGCCTAGAAGCCAAGGGCTATGAAATAGAAGAATGAGCAAGATCACATTTTTAAAGTTTCTAAAACATCTATCATTGATCTGTTTTGTTTTTTTTTCAGCAGGATGTGAAGGCTTTAAGCTGACAGGAAGTATGTGTGAGAGTTTACAGCCGGGACAAGTCTCAACTGAATGCAGGGCTTATGATGAAGAAGCGGCACAAAAGGCAAGCGAACCGGTTAAAGACGATTCCGGTGAATGCCTAAAGTGCAATGAGGCGGAAAAACTGGAAATACGCCAATGAATATAGATGTGAATATCTCTCATATCTATACTTCGCCTGAACACCATTACTTTACCCGTGAAAAGTTTGATGTCGGTTCCGCACCTACGTATGACTTGGAACATGTCTGCTTGAATAGAGGCCAAGGAATTCCCGGTGATCGTTTTGAATTTTCAAAATACCCGGTGACCTTTATCTCGCAAGAGGTGATGCAAGAGGTCTGTTCAGCCTTAGAGCTTCCATACAATCCCCGTCTTTTTAGACGTAATATAGTCATAAGCGGACTTAACCTGACTCAGTTGATAGGAAAAGAGTTTGTAATCCATAACGCAGCTACTAAAGAAAGTGTGGCATTTCAAGGTATCGAGCATTGTGCACCGTGTACCTGGATGAACGCTGTTATGAAAAAAGGTGCCTACGCACTGATGCGCGGAAGGGGTGGCCTACGCGCCAAAGTCATCGACTCAGGTCTTTTAAAAACAGGTGATAACATCCTTATAACGCAGGATAACTACGAAGCCTTGGATTCCTGTACAACACTTACTCGGCCAAGGCTCCCGTAAAACTATAGTAAAGGTAAGACATGCACGCACATGAGCGTTTTTATGGTATTGCAGATGATTTCAGGTCACCCTATGCCAGAGACAGAGACAGGATAATCCACTCAGGCAGTTTTAGAAAGTTAGAGTATAAAACGCAGGTGTTCTTAAATCAGGAAGGCGACTTCTTCAGGACACGACTTACCCATTCGATCGAAGTCTCCCAGATAGCCAGATCACTTTCATCGCAGTTGGGACTGGAAGAGTCTTTGGCAGAAGCCATCGCACTCGCTCATGACTTGGGACATACGCCTTTTGGTCATGTTGGGGGAGATGAGCTTGATGCGAAGCTAAAGCAGGCCGGTTTTAATAATGGCTTCGAGCATAACTTTCAATCGTTCAGGGTAGTGACCTCTTTGGAAAAGCGTTATAAAGGTTTTAATGGTCTCAATCTGAGTTTTGCGACCTTGGAAGGGATTCTAAAACACTCCTATCCTTATAAGAAGTCTTTTTTGCCCGAGTTAATCGATAAACAGTTTAATCTTGAGACACACCCTTCTATTGAAGCGATGGTGGTTGACAGGGCAGATGAAATCGCTTATATGAGTCATGATATAGATGACGGTGTTCATTCCGGATTGATAAGCTTTGAGACGCTTAAGCAGAGTGAATTGGTGCAGGAGATCTTGGAAAAAGTTTATGAAGAGGGGATAAGTGAAGATGAGGATGAGATGTTTAGATACCGTTTCTCTTCACATTTCATCAACCATCTGGTCTACTCTCTTTTGGATTACTCCAAACCCAAGGTAGATAACAGCAGGGTCCTTTCAGCTTCTTTACGTTCAACCGAGGAGATACCTATCGGATTTGAGCCTGCACTTGAGACAAAGATCAAAAAGCTCAAAAAGATCCTGTTTCAGGAGCTATATCAACATAAAGAGATCGTCAGAAAGATGTATGCAGGTAGGAAAGCTGTTCAGGGGCTTTGTGATGCGTTGATGGACGAGCCGAAGATGTTACCTAAATATTATGCCTTGCAGCTTGATAGCCGTTCAAAGCATCGTGTTGTTGCGGATTATATTGCGAGCATGAGTGACCGCTTTGCGATGTCACTCTATAATGAAGTATTCGGACTCAATTAAAACGTCTTAACGTTTTAGTCCGATAAGTGTCTCAAGAAGGTTATCAGAGGTTGTAATTGTTTTACCGTTGGCTTGATAACCACGTTGGATGATGATGAGCTGGGTCAGTGAACGGGACAAGTCAACGTTAGAAGCTTCTAAGGCAGATGATTGAATAAATCCGCGTCCACCTGTGGCAGCAGTACCAATAATCGGGTCACCTGAGTTGGCTGACTGTAAGTATACATTACCGCCATCAGAAGCTAATCCTTCGTTATTGACAAACTTTGCCATGGCAATTTGAGCTAATCCAAAGGAGCGACCGTTAGAGAAGGAACCGATCAATGTTCCTGATTGGTCAATACGAATACCCAATAGATCCCCACCGGTAAAACCATCTTGTGACAGTCCTGAAGTAGCAGAAGGACTGTCAAATGAAGTCAGACCATCATAACTGTTGAGTGTACCAAAGTCCAAGTCAACTGTCTGAGGTGATGAAGATCCATTTCCAGGAATAAGGTCAAATGAACCGGGATTGATACCAACAATAGCTCCGTTTGAATCAAAGGTGACATTCCCACCAGTAAGCACATTTGTATCAGGAGCTGTTGCACCGACAAAAGAAGCGGGCTGAGGTACAGTAAGGGTATATTCCCAAATTGAGCCTGTGGCAGTTGTTTGATCTGTTTTTCTAAAGTCAATGGTAATGGTATGTTTGGATCCTAGAGAGTCGAAAATATCCAAACTACTGGTATGGGTAGCGGCATTGATCGGTTGTGAACGGCGGATTTGACCTACACCTGTTCCTAAACTTCCCTGCAGACTCTGTAGGTTTCTTGCAAGAAAAATATTTTCATTAACGGTAGCACTACTGAGATCGGTGATACTAATATTCATAGCGGTAGCGCCACTTGAATTATCAATATTTATTTTCCCATCAGCACCGATAGTAACGTCTGAGCCAGCTGATACGCTTAACGCAGCTTGATCTAACATGTTACGGAGTTCTTCGGTACTGTTGAAGCTTCCTCCTGTACCAGCTGGAATATTGGCATTACCTGCAACAGGATCATAGGTGTATTGATATGCTGTGACGTGAGTATCGCCATTAGCAAAACCAATATCGGCAATAGGTAGGGTAGTATTTACTAATATATTTTTGCTATCTACAGTAGTCCCTGTCCTATTGTTATTTGTTAATATAATTTGATCATTTCCTGCACCTGTAATTGCAGCAACGACACCTGTTGTTGATGTCTTGGAATTGATCGCATCAGCGATTTCACGTGCATTTTGTGAGGTGGATACACCAGAGGTGGTGACAATGATTGGTTCATTATTGATAGTTAGCTGGGTACCTGTAATAGAAATGACTCCAGCATTTGTAATGGCAGCACCTGTGAGGGTTGAATCTTCAAAGCTGGCCCATATTCCCTGTCCTGTTTGAAGGTTAAAGGCTTGTCCTGTTGCATCAAAAAGCACTCCCATATCCTCGGCCTGGATGTCATCGGGATCTCCGTTAACACCATTTAAGGCGAAGGTAGGAGAAAATTGATTGACTATTGACCCTGAGTTTAAATTTGCTTTTAAGGTAATGTTTTCTGTTGCATTGGCTGGGGTAGTCAGACCTGGAGCAATGACGATATTCTGGGTCGGAGCAGTGTTGTCTACCAAGTTGGTTATTTCATCACGTACCCATCCTTGAGCAATGAAACCATTGTTATCGACAAAGTTTCCATCTGCATCAAATTTGAAATCACCTGAACGGGTATACTTATAGGAGTTACCTCCGTCACTGCTCACGACAAAGAACCCGTCCCCCTGGATTGCAACGTCGGTGTTTTTATCGGTGTTTTGAATCGAACCTTGAGTGTGAATACGTGTAATTGAGTTCACTGTTGCACCCAGACCGATCTGCACAGCATTTCTACCACCTAGTTGACCTTGGGGTGCTGTCGCGATTTGATTGGTTTGTGCTAGTAGATCAGAAAAGTTCGCACGAGAGTATTTGAACCCAATAGTATTCACATTTGCGATGTTGTTTGATTCAACATCCATGGCAATTTGGTGTGACTGTAGACCAGAAACACCCGAAAATAAAGATTTTAGCATGATTAATCCTTTTATTAGTAATGATAAGTAGCAAAGACCGTTCCAACTCTTATGGATAGGGAATCAATTTATTTGATATAAAAATATATAAACTTATTTAGTCATATGATTTAAAGTTTGAGATAAAAAGGGAGAACTATGCATCCATCTGGAGTGCATTTTTAAGTAGTTCGTCACCGGTTGTTATAGTTTTTGAAGCAGCATCATAGGAGCGTTGCATGATGATAAGCTCGGTTAGGGCTCTGTCTAATGTGACATTAGAGTTTTCCAGGTTTCCTGTCAGCAGCTGACCATTGTCCTGAGTGTAAAAAATAGGTGATCCACTATTAGCGGAAGCACGAAACCTGTTGCCGCTGACGGCCTCGAGTCCCTGGTCGTTTTGAAAGTGATAGATGGCAACTTTACCAACGACACTCTGTTTGCCATTGGTAAAGTTAGAGATGATTTCACCGTGTCTATTGATTGTGTAATCGGTAAGTTCACCAGAAAGTGTACCATCTACTGTAGCGGATGCCGTGACTGTGGGACCGCTGTTTGATATGATTCCGCTAAGACCGCTTCCAAGGTTTGGAATAACAGGGGCACCATTGTTATCAAGTGTACCCAGGGTCGAACTAATCAGACCTCCGGTACCGTCAAACTCAACGACACCGGTTTGTGTATCATAAACAGTCGAACCGTCTGCTGTTTGTGTGGTCGCTGTCACATCCCAGCGAATACCGACAGGGGGTTGTGTTGCAGCTTGTGTGAATAATAGACGTAAATTATTACGTTCGTTTTGTGGGCTTATCACAGTAGCCGAGACAGTCTGTGGGAGATTATCAATACCAATGTTGCCAAAAAAGTTTGCTTGAGTTGTCGGTTGCACGGGAAATGTCATTTCACTTGGAAATACGAGTGCATCTTGTGCATTGACATCAGCGAGTTCAAGTTCCAAATATTCAACGACAGGGCTGAGAACACCCCCGTTAGTATTGTTAGCTAGGGTACCGGTAACCAGATATCCTTCCGGGTTTACAAGGCGGATATCTGTTTGCGTCCCTGTGGTAAAAGGATCAAAACGAAAGTTTCCGGCACGTGTGAAAAAATCTTCATTGTTTTCTCCTCCCGTAAGGCCAAACCATCCGTCATCTCCAATGATGGCCAGATCGGTGACATTGTCGCTTTTATAATATTCACCACTTTTCAGATCCAATGACGTGGCATTGACCTGTACACCCAGACCAGACTGCATGGAAGTGATAGCATTACCTGAGGTAGAAATGTTTTTTTCAAAAAGATTGGAGAACTCGGTTGATGAACTCTTGAAACCGACGGTATTAACATTAGCGATATTATTAGCTAAGACATCGATACCTGTTTGAAAGGATTGTAGACTACTAACACCTGCGTAGATTGATTGTAACATCACTTATCCCTTATTGGTAGATTTCAACGATAGAGTCGAACGGCACATACGAGGAGCCCAGCTTCAGCAGGCTTTGCCCATCTTCAAAACGAACGGACTCAATAGGATAAGCACCTGCACGCGTTTTTAAAGTCTCTCCTGAAGTGTTGGCATAAGAAGCTTCTATATAATAGACGCCTGAATCAGCGGCAGCTCCTGTATCGGTGATCCCATTCCAGTCAAAGGAATAGACACCGGTCTGATTTGGAGCAATCGGAATAGTCTTGACAAGGTTTCCATTGCTGTCTTTTATTTCGACGTTTCCTGCAGCAATATCATCCGGGAAATATATCTCAAAACTTGTTGACTGTCCTTGTTCATAGATCATGCCGTTACTGCCTGTATCTGCGATCTTTCCTATGGCTGATACCGAGTTAAACTGTGAACTTGCCAGAAGTGAAGCGGACAGCGCTTCCAGTGACTTATTTGTGTTCTCGGCTGATTCGAGTGTGGCTAACTGAGATGTCTGTGAGAGAATTTTCTCTGAATCCATCGGCTCAGTCGGATCTTGATATTGAAGTTCGATGAGTAGAAGCTTCAAAAAGTCATCTTTTCCAAGAATGCCATTGGGATTTGTACCTGCAGGTGCATCAATCAGGTTTGTCGATGTTGCTGTTGTTGCGTCTGTAACTGCCATAATAGGTCCTTTGCTTTATATGTATCGTGGGACAATGACTTCCAGTGCCGTTGCCACTTCTGTGAGTTCTTCTTCGAACTCTTGAAACTCTTCATAAGAGAGATGCGCATGTTCTTGTTTGTGTTTGTCATGCTGCTGCTGTTGATGTGAAGAGAAGTTCATTGAAGCATCACCCAGTCCCTGGGCACTCAGCTGTGCTCTAAGTTCATGGGAGTTTTGCATCATGGTGGTCAGAGCAGTCGTGTTTGCATTGATATTGATATGTACGTTGTTTCCACGTTGGACAAGGGTGACATCCATCTCTCCGAACTTGTGGGGATTGAGCTGCATCTTGACGCGTGTAAATGGTGGTTTATAGTTTTCGACCATCTCTTTCATGCTTTGTGCAACATGTTGCACAAGCTGTTTGGCCTCAGTTATCTTTTGGCTGAGCTGATCGTTTTTGCTGAGTTGAACTGCCTGGTTTTTCTCACTGCTTTTATCACCATCGACTTTGAGGCTTGATTCACTTTCTGGACTATTATTATTGTCTTCGCTGTTTTCACCATGCAAAAGAGTACTTAGCACCGTATTTAGAAGTGGTGACTTAGCCTGCTTTGATGGCTCGGTGGGGATCACTTCATCTGTCTTGCTCAGGAGGGCATTAAGTGGTTGTGCAGCAGAGCTCTCTTTTGCAGGTTTACCTTCGATTACAGGTTTGACAAGTTGGCTGGTCGAGTGTGGCAGTTGAGTTTGAAACTGCGGGTTTTGTTTAGGAAGGTTGAGTGTTCGCGCAAGTTCTTCTTTTGCTGTTGTGGCAGGCAGTGATTCAAAACTGATAGCACGTACATCTATTCCGGATTTCTCAGCAAGTTTTATCAAACCGCCAAGGGTTTTCGGCAGTTCTTTGAGATCTACTTTTTGGGATATCTGCTCTTTTAAGTAGCTCTTTGCTTCGCCGATAAGCTGTTGCAGATTTTGTTTAAAGTCTTTTAGAGGCAGCGCTTTCAAGATATCGGAATGGATGAATTCCTCCTCCTGATCATTTGTAGCACCTAGTTCAAACAGTTGAGACAGGGGAGATTTTACTGTCTCTTTTTCAGTTGTTTTAGCGTCATCGCGTAAAAGAGCAGAGAACCCTTTTGGATGTTCCATCCCTTTTTCATCTGTTTTTCCAAAGGAGAAGGACTTTAGCAAGAGTGAGAATTTGTCATCTTTCAGATCAGGTTTTAGGCCTAGTAGGCCTGACAATAGGCCTTTTTGTTCTGTTGATTTTTCAGGTAACAATCCTAACATGCTCTCTCCTTTACGGTAATAGTAAAGAATAAAAGCAATTTTTATTCCAGAAATTCTCTAATGTCCAAATCTTTTTTGAATGGTAAAGGTCTTGTCAATTGTCCAGATATCTATATTGTGTTGCAGTGATACATTTTCAAGTCGTTCCAGATATCTTTTGTCTTTTTGCATGTCTTCAATGATCAACAGTACGGCAGCCTTTCGTGCTGTTTGGGATGCGTAATAGAGAGATTGGCCAATACCTTCTGCCCATTTTTGTGCGAAATCGACTTCTATTGCATGTGTATCAAGAAGACAGTCTACCCGTGTTTTGTCTTTAAGAGTGTATTCGGTTATCCCACCCAATTGTTTGCAAAAGTGCTCCTGGTAGACCTTTTCCGTGTGAAGATGTTTGGCCTGTAGAAAAGGGCAGAGGAAGAGGCCGAGCAGTAGAAATCTGATGAGCGTCATCTTATTTTTCATTTATCTTTTCTTCCAAAAGCTGTATGACACAGGCTTCTATCATGGTAAATACCTTGTCAAAGCCTTCAAAACCTGGGAAAAAAAATGGATCAGGTACATCTTCGTTCTCAAAACCAAAATATCCCAGCTTGATGGGGTCGGTCGCACCTATCTTCTTGAGGTTGTCTATATTGCTCTGATCAAGTCCGACAATGAGGTCATAGTTTCCAAAGTCTTCAGCCTTGACCTGTCTACCTCTTTGATGGGAGATGTCTACGTTATTTAATTGTGCTACCTTGATGGAGTTTTCACAAGGCGGCTCACCGATATGCCAGTCACCAGTACCCGCCGAATCGACGCGGATATCTAGTCCTTTCTCATGGATGATTTTTTCGGCAATGCCTTGGGCAAGCGGCGAGCGGCAGATATTGCCCAGGCAGACAAAGAGTATGGATTTCACAAAGCGTTCCTGTTTTCTGATAGTTGTATTTTTTCGTGATTATACTCTTATAAGCATTTTTCAGACCTGTTTTGAGAGAGAAAAAGATTGTACTCTATATGTGGTAACCAATTGCTTTTTTTCGCAAGGCAGCCCAATAGACCCAAAGGATCATTATGACCTGTAACGGAAGGCGAAGATAGACAAGTATCGGATTGCAACTGGAGTATTCCGGATGTATGGCCATGTGAATGTTTGCAGGAAGTATGGCGATAAGAAAGAGGATAAGAACATATCCGGCAATGCGACGGGTCTTTGAAAAAAGAAGGCCTATCGCACCAATTGTCTGGACCCATCCGCTGATATAAGCGAGTTCATGACTCAAAGGCAGATATGGGGGGACAAGAGCGACATAGAAATCGGGATGGTCGAACTGGTTCAAGCCCGTCAATAAAAATAGGAGAATAAGTGCAAAAAGACCGGTTTTTCTTAAACGTGTCAATGGTAACCTAAACATAGTTCTATCCCAGATTGCTTATAGATTTTTTACTTAATAAAGTATTCTACCCTAAAATTTTCATTTATAATAAAGTTTTCTTATAAAACAACAATAATTTACAAAGTTTAATATGTATTTTAATTGAATTGGGCCATGATATCCTTATCTATCCAAAAAGGTGTTTCATGTCATTCGAGTCCTTAGTAAAACGCATTGATACTTTGCCTCCCCTCTCAGACTCTGCACAAAAGATATTACAGTTGTACGCGGATGACGAAGATGACATCGATATTCGTAAACTGACACGCTTGATCGAAAATGATACGCTTCTTACTGCAAATATTTTGGCCATGATCAATGATCCGAAATTCGGTTTTAATAATAAGATTACCTCGGTAGGACAGGCCATTACACTTTTCGGAACACGTATTGTCAAAGGTTTTATCCTCTCAATCGTTATGAAAGAACATATTCGACCGAACATGGCAGCTTACGGCATAAGCAGCGAAAAGTTCAATGATATGGGACACTTACAGGCAGCTTTGCTGTTTCAATGGTATATGGGTATTGATATCAAACGGGCACAGGTCCTGGTACCTTTGGCTTTGATTATGGAGACGGGCAAGGTTATCTTTGCCCAGGAGATGATGGCGAGTGATTACAGCGATCTTTTCACGGAGGAGATTTATGCGGCGCAGAACATGGAAGAGGTCGAACATAAGTATTCGAATACGACCTCTTACTATATTGGCGGTCTTCTGTTTGATCATTGGCATTTTTCAAAACGTTATGTTGATATCATGAAATGTTTGGATTTTGATGATGAGACAGGAGAGGTTGATCCATTGGATATCGATATTTTGGATGTTGTTCGTCAGGCGATCAACATCAAAGGCTTTTTGACAAAAGAGAATATGGACAAGGCAAACGCTTTAGTTAAAGAGTACGGCATGGACGAGGCGGCATTCATGAAGGCGGCTTTACGCATCAAAAATGCTTATGACATGGCTAAAAAGATGAAGTCTACATAAGTAAGGCGTCAAATTTCGTCTTGATTTTCTCAGGTAAAGCACGGGGTTTTCCGCTTTCGTAATCCACTATCACCCAAACAGTATTTCCCTTGGCTATGAGCTGGTCATCATTAATCCGTTTGCATTCATAACGACGTGTTATTCTTGTTGGTGTGACGTTTTCTATCCAGGTACTGATCAGAAGTTCATCTTTTTGATAGGCAGGTGAGATATATTCTATAGCATGTGATTTAGCCACCCATGCAAGACCCAGCTCCTTGCAGGCAGACATCCCCCAGCCCATCGTATCAGCATGTTTAATAGCCGTCTCGATGAACCATTCAAGATAACGAAGGTTATTCACATGACGGATGTAGTTTTCAGGTTTTTCGTTGACGACAAAGCGGCGTGTAAAACGTTTAGGCATTCTTTTTTACGATAACACGGATAACTAGTGCGTCACCCTGGTGACCTTTTCCTTCATCCAAGGGGACATCACACTCTTCAAGATACTCTATTTTACATCCGTCTATAGTGAAGATATCCTGTAGAGAGTCAAGGGTATAGAGCAGGGAAGGCTTCTTGGGTCCTCCGCTTTCGCGTGGTATTTGATTGATCGAGAAGAACTCACCGATAAAGTAACCACCCGGATTCAGTGCTTCAATCGCTTTTTGGAAAGCCTGTGTCCGCAGAGGTTCTTCAAGATGAAGGTAGGAGGTGACAATGCCATCAAATGATTTTGCAGGCTGCCAATGCTGAAGGTCCATAAGTTCGACTTTGATCTCTACACCCTTGTCCTGAGCCATCTTGAGAGCTTTACTGATACCTATTGGCGAAGCATCAAGGGCAGTGACATCAAAACCTTTTGAAGCTAGATAGACTGCGTTTCTTCCCTCTCCTTCTCCTAGGCAGAGAAGGCTTCCTTCAGGCGTTAATAGTTCTGTTTTGGATGCTATGAAAGCATTGGGCTCAAAGCCGTAAAAGTATCCTTCCCGGGAGAATTTCTCGTCCCAGATCTGACCTATCTCTTTTTCCATTATTTCTGAACCCCGTCAAGAACAGGGACAAACGCACACTCTTCAAGTTCTTCTGCCTGCAGTGAACTACCAATTTTTGTAAAACGTGTGATTACCTGTTTGCTGCCCTTTTCCATTGGTGCTACGATGATGCCCTCTGGTGCAAGTTGGTCGACGAGTTTCTGGGGGATATGGGTCGCTGACGCGGAGAAGAGTATACGGTCATAGGGTGCATATTGGATCCATCCGCCCTGTCCATCATCAGTACGGGTGTGAATATTTGAGATATTTAAAGACCTGAAGCGTTGCTTGGCTTCAAGCATCAGGGGTTCAATCCGCTCGATAGTAAAGACGCGACGAAAGAGTTTGGAAAGTACAGCTGCCTGGTATCCACTGCCGCATCCTACTTCAAGGACGGAGTCAGCACCCTGGGGAAAGATATATTCACTCATCTTTGCAACAGTCAGGGGCGAAGATATCCATTGGTTGGCACCAATTGGCAGTGCATCGAGCTTATACGCATTATGGCGAAAACCCGCCGGTACAAAAGCCTCTCTGTTTGTCGAAGCAATAGCTTTAAGGACAGCATCGCTGAGTGAGAACTTGGCGTTTATCTCTTCAGCTAATTTGGCATTTTTAATCGCGGTGATTCGTTCTTGCATTAGATTCCTACATCGAGATATCTACGCATACGCCGAATCTCTTGTTTATCATATGGACTTAACAAGCAAAGAGCATTCCCATTACGAGCAGCTTTTCCAAAAGGAGAGATAATCCCACTCATTGAAGTACAGTCTTCGTTAGAAGCATCTGCTGCCATGACATAACATTGGTTCATAATAGCCAGTGCCTCACTGAGGACCCGAAAGTTTTCTGTACGGTTCTTCCCCCATCTTGCAGGTATCAGGATGATGTCTGCACCTTCAAGATCCTGCCAATAGCTCTTAAACCGCAATTCAAAACAGATCATAAGACCGAAGGTTAGACCATTGATTTCAAACAAGGAAAGTTTCTCGTCTTTGCCAGCTGTGAAGTATTTATGCTCATCACCCAGTTTGAAGAGACGGTTCTTAGCCTGTTCATGGATGATTTTTTCCTGATGCAGGACCTTGGCTACATTAAAGAACTTTCCATTCTCGCGTTTTTCGATCACAGTAAGTGCGATAATACGTGTTTTACTCAAAGGAAGAAGTCGTTCTATCGCTTTGGATGAGAATGCGGAGGCTGCTTCGAAATGTTCATAGTCAAAACCGCTTAAGCAGACTTCTGGGGCTAAAATGATGCTCCCCTCAGGTGTTTCCTCGACAAGGGAGCAGAGGGTTTGAAAGTTTTGTTCGTAATCATTTGTGGATTCAAATTGAAGGGTTGCCAGGAGTCGTTTAGTCATAGAAAGCCTAAAGAGAAAGAGCGGAGCTCTTCTTTCTAAAAGTCGTCAAAGTCCAAAGAACCTTTAGAGTAGTTTGTTACGGTCCCTTCGAAGAAGTTTGTCTTTTGATCATTGAACTTAGCAAAGTCGTCTACCCATTTGATAGGGTGATTAACATTATAGAGCTTTTCAAAGCCTACAGCTGTCAATCGGCTGTCAGCCAGGTATTTTATATACTGCTCGAGAATATCATCGGTAAGCCCAAGTATTTGTCCTTGTGTGATGTATTGTCCCCAGGCGACCTCAAGCTCTACAGCATTTTCAAACATAGCATAGACATCATCTTTCAGTTGATCGGTAAAAAGGTCGGGACGTTCACGTTTTAGAGTGTTGATGATGTTTTGAAAAAGGGTAAGGTGAGTCACCTCATCACGCTGGATAAAACGGATCATTTGCGCCGAACCGAGCATTTTTCCTGCACGGGCAAGGGTATAGAGATAAGCAAACCCACTGTAGAAGTAGATTCCCTCAAGGATCTGGTTGGCGAAACAGGCTTTTAGAAAGTTGGTCTCATTCGGGTTTTTTGTCAGTTCAGTAAAGACAGCTGCGATAGCATCATTTTTATGCTTAAGCTTCATATCCGAACGCCACAGGTTATATATCTCATCGGTATTATGAGAGATAGAGTCAACCATGACCGCATAGGACTGAGAGTGCAGTGCCTCTTCAAAAGACTGGCGAACCAAAATTAGGTTGATCTCCGGAGATGTCACATAAGGATTGACATTGTCAATAAGATTATTAGTCTGCAGGGAGTCCATAAAGATAAGTTGTGCCAAAGCTTTGTCATAAGCTTTTTTTTCCGTATCGGTAAGTGTTTTATAGTCAAGTGCATCACGTGTCATATCGACTTCTTTTGGGAACCAGGTGTTATTAAGCATCATCTCCCAAAGGTTATACGCCCATTGATATTTGATATTATTTAATTCAAATATCCCTGTGGGATTTCCGCCAAAAATTTTACGATCATTTACATTCTCTCTTGACTCGGGATTATAGATCTTTTTTCTATCCATATTATCTGTCTTCCATTGTAGTGTTCTCAGCGATATTTTCTTCGCCATTTGTTAAAAAATTATACATCCGTATGACCTATTTAATCTTTAAACTGTAAAAAGAATTTTACATTTTTTTGTTACACTGATACCTCAAAAAAACAGATCCCTGTACAGAGTACTTTAAAGGCTTTTCAACGTGAAAAAGTATAGTTACATTTTTTCCCTTTTAATCATTTTTGTTTTTTCAATCGAAGCAAAAAGTCTGCTTTACAAAGTCAGTTCCAAGAGCAGCACAGTATATATTTTAGGCTCTATTCATTTGGCCAAAGAAGAGATTTATCCATTGGATAGAGCAATCACTAATGCCTATAACAATAGTGATGTGTTAGTGGTTGAAGTTGACCCTTCGAGTCAGGAGTCAGTGATTGCTATGCAGAACACGATGGTTACATCAGGGATCTACCCCCAAGGAAAAACACTCAGTACGGAGCTCTCATCCACAACCTATGCTCTCTTGAAACGCTACACTGATAAAGCGGGCATATCTTTGGAGGCTATGGAGCAGATGAAACCTTGGGTGGTCATGCTCCAGCTGAGTATTACTGAGATGATGCGATTGGGATATTCACCTGAACTGGGGATTGACAAGCATTTTCTGGATAAGGCAAATACTGATAAAAAGCCTGTCATGGAACTTGAGACAGCCCAGGAGCAAATGGCACTTTTGTCAAAAGAGGATCAAGAGTTTCAGGACAAGCTTTTGTTATATACGCTTGAGTCCATGCACGAGATGGAACCTATGCTTGAGGATATGTTCAAGGGATGGCGACAAGGTGATGCCAAAGTTTTTGATAAGATAATCAATGCGCCTTTAGAGGCAGATCCCACTTTACAAGGAATATATGAGGAGATGATCACCAAACGAAATTATAAGATGACAAATAGGATAGAAGGCTTGTTAAAGACAAAGAAGGATTATTTTATTGTAGTCGGTTCAGGTCATGTTATCGGTGAAGAGGGGATTATTGAGCTTTTAAGCGATCGTGGCTTCAGGGCGGTCCAGAAGTAAGCAAAGACTATATAAAGCATTATATATGATAGATGAAGAGAAAGTATGAGGGTTTTGATTGGACCTCATTTCTTAAGGAACAAGATTGTTTTATGTTTTATAAAATCTGAAGTACCTAGGAGGAACAGGACAACCTTAGGTTTTGATAGTCTGAAGGTGTGACTTTCGCATACCGTTCAAACTTGGGATGTTCGTCAAAAGGGTTCTGCGCCAGTCTCAATAAGTCATTGACCAGGCTTGAATCCCCTGCTTCAGCTTTTTCAATAGCCTCTTGAAGGATATAGTTCTTTAAGACATATTTCGGATTGGTCCTTAACATCTTTGCGTGTCTCTTCTCTGATGGTTCCTGCTGCAGACGTGCGTCATACGCATCCAGCCATTCACTTAAAACTGCAGGTTCTTCGCAGAGTTCTAACAGGCCCGTTTTATTACCGTTATAGTGACTAAGAGCCCTGAAAAAAGCGCTGTAGTCCACTTTTTGTTCACCCAGTACAGCTAATAGATGTTTGACAAGTGTTAGGTCTTTCTCTTTATGTTTTTCAAGACCGAGCTTTGCCCGCATTAGCTGCAGATATTTTTCGGTAAAGTATTCTCCGAAAGATTCCAGGGCTTTTTCGCTTCGTTTGGTATTTAAGATCGGTGAGAGTGCACGTGATAGCATAGAGAGATTCCAATAGGCGACGGGTGGCTGATTTCGGAATGAGTAACGCCCTTCCTGGTCCGTGTGGTTACAGATATAGTCAAAATCAAAGGAGTCCAGAAATGCATAAGGCCCATAATCTATAGTCAATGACTCGATGGACATATTGTCAGTGTTCATCACACCGTGATTAAAGCCAATGGCTTGCCAGTGCGCGAGTAGTTCTGCTGTTTTTTTGACAACTTCTTCGTACATCAGGAAATAGACATCCTCCTGACCTTCAAGATGAGGAAAACTTTGTTGTATCACATAGTCGGCCAGGGATTCGAGCTTATCATGCATATCAGCATAATAAAAATATTCAAAGCTGCCGAAGCGTACCCATGAAGGTGACATACGCAGCACAATGGCACCCTTTTCCATGCGTCCGCGCACGACATTCTCTTCAGAACCGATGAGAGCAAGGGCACGTGTAGTCGGTACGCCAAGTGCATGCATAGCCTCACTCATCAGATATTCACGAATAGAAGAACGTGTGACAGCACGGCCATCACCTTGACGGGAGTAGAGTGTCTGACCTGCACCTTTAAGTTGCAGGTGCCATCCCATGGTCTCGCCAAGATTGATAGCCCTTCCATCTCCCAGTCGCGGAACAAAGTAACCAAACTGGTGTCCAGCATAACACATCGAGAAAGGTTTAGAGCCTTTAAGGATATTGTTTCCGTTGATAAAGTCAACAAACTCTTTTGTTCCTGCTTCATCTGGATCAAGGTCAATAAGTTTGGCTGCCTCTTCATTAAAACTTATCAAATAAGGCTTTTTTAGCGGTGTTGGTTCGGTTATATCATAAAAGATCGGATCCAAATCCAAATAGGATGTCGTCAGCTGTATATCTTGTAGTTTCATAATGCATTTTTACCCTCTTAGGCTTATATTCCTTATATTGAATCAGATTAAGTGAAAATACAGAGCCTTGTTTTAGGAATAAAATAACATATTTATAATATTTGTGTTGTTTTACGTTAATTATTCATATATTCTTGAGTATAATAATATGGTTGGCTCTATTGGAAGTCAATCGAGTAACATATAGATATGATGAATAATAATGAAATAAAAGTTGGTTATGATAAAAAATAGAATAGTTGCTAAAATCCTGACCGCTGATATTATTTATGAGGAGCATAGTGCTAGTTATAGACGCCTCATACTTTTAAATGCTTTTTTATATATTACAGTCCTGGTACTCACTTTCTTTGCTTTCTATAATTTTCTCACACTTAATAATTATCTTGTGGCAGTAGTTGACACGCTGGCTGCTGCAAACGCTTTTTATGTATTGTATCATTTGCACAAATTCAAGGAGTTAGAGCGTGCCATCAGCCTCAGCATGCTCAATCTCTTTGTTTTTTTTCTCTCTTTTGTCTATATCAATCAGAATCATGACCTAGGCTTGATCTGGACCATCTTCTTTCCCTTGTTTGCTATTTTGCTAAATGGCAGGAGAAAGGGTGTTTTTCTCGCAATTGTCTTTTATCTTATTCTTTTCTATTTTGCTTACCAAGGAATCGGTGTCTGGCAGGATGGGAAGTGGAGTATGGCCAGTTTTCTTAGGTTGTTTGTTGCCTCAACGGTCCTGACCTATATCATTTATTTTATGGAATATTCCCAAGAGATTGCCGAAGAGAGTTTGGCTGTGACAAGAGAGAAAGAAGCAGACTCAATGGCCGAATTGGAGAAGCTTTCCATTACGGATCCCTTGACGCATCTTTATAACAGGCGCCATTTTCATGAGATGTTCACGCGGCAGTTTCAAATGGCCAGACACCACCATTTTCACTTTGCCCTGTTCATCTTGGATATTGATTTCTTCAAGCAGTATAACGACACGTACGGCCATCAAAAAGGTGACGAGGCTTTATGTATGGTAGCGGATAGTCTGAAGCAGTATATGCGTCGCAGTGATGACTTTATTTTTCGACTGGGTGGAGAGGAGTTCAGCGGGATATGTATCGGCGGGGATATAGAAAAGATCGTCGATCAGATATCATCCTTGTGTGAATTGATTGCCTCTTTGCAGATCGAGCATAAAGGTTCAGAGATATCTGAATACCTTAGTGCTTCTATCGGGGCAAAACTCATCAGTGAGTTTGATGACTATGATTTTGACAAGCTTTACAAAGAGGCGGATGATGCATTATATCGTGCAAAAAGAGATAGTCGAAACTGTTTTGTTTTTTCTTGATTTCTCTTCTGTTAACCAAATATGTTTAATATTATTTAATTAGATTAATCTATTTCTTATTGAGAGGTTCCAAATGATCAAAGATATGGTTTTTGTGCTGATGGTCTTATGTGTGAGTATCTTTGCACATACGAATCGGCTGGAAATAATCAATTTTATCGAGATTTATGAGCAAGAGGCTTCAACAGTTGTTGAAATAAGTAGTAGTGAATGACTGAGACTTGGCTCAGTCATTCTATTAGCGGCTAGCGCGTTTACGTTCGTTTTCAGTTAGAAGACGCTTACGGATACGTACGCTTTCCGGAGTCACTTCAAGAAGCTCATCGTCTTCGATCCACTCCAATGCTTTTTCAAGGTTCATATCACGCGGTGGAACAAGTTTGATCGCCTCATCGGCACCTGATGAACGTACATTTGACTGTGCTTTCCCTTTAATAGGGTTGACAGAAAGGTCATTTGAACGAGAGTGCTCACCAATAATCATACCTTCATATACTTTATCCTGAGGTTTGATAAACATACCACCACGGTCCTGAAGATTGAAGATAGAGTATGCCATAGCTTCACCTTTCTCAGTCGAGATAAGTGCTCCATATTGGCGAGATTCAACTGTTCCTGAATATGGACGGAATTCGATAAACGAGTGATTCATAACACCCTCACCTTTTGTGTCTGTCAAGAACTGACCACGGAAACCGATAAGGCCACGCGCAGGGATCTCAAACTCAATACGCTGGAAACCTTCTCCCATTGGAAGCATAGATTTCATTTCAGCCTTACGTTTACCAAGACGCTCGATAACTGTACCGCCAAGTTCTTCAGGTACATCGATCACCAGGTGTTCGAATGGCTCACATTTAACACCTTCGATCTCTTTAACGATAACTTCCGGACGAGAGATACCGAATTCAAAACCTTCACGTCTCATGTTTTCAGCAAGGACAGTGATCTGAAGTTCACCACGACCAGAGACTAGGAACTTACCTTCACCGACTCTTTCGTATTTCATCGCAACATTTGTCGTCATCTCAGATTCAAGACGTTCTTGGATCTTGTTCGATGTGACGTGTTTACCTTCTTGCCCGGCAAGTGGAGAATCATTGACTGAGAATGTAACGGTCAACGTAGGTTCTTCAACGTGCATTGGATCAAGAGCAACAGGATTGACAGGATCACAGATAGTATCACCGACATCAACTGTTTCCATACCTGCGATAGCAACGATATCACCGGCTTCCGCTTCCTGGATTTCCATACGGTTAAGTCCCATGAAACCGATGAGTTTGGTGATCTTACCGTTGATCATTTCGCCATCAGCTTTTGCCAATTTGACCTGATCACCTTTTTTCATACGACCGTTGAAGATACGAGAAATACCGATCTTTCCTACATAGTTATCGTAATCAAGTGTGAAAACTTGAGCTTGCGCAGGATTGTCTGGTGAACCGTCTGGTTCCGGTACTTCGTTAAGGATTGTCTCGAAGATACACTCAAAGTTACCATCTTCTTCACTCATATCAAGTTTGGCGATACCATCACGTGCTGCAGCATAGATTACAGGGAAATCAAGTTGATCATCTGTTGCATCCATCGCACCAAAAAGGTCGAACATTTCATCAACAACACGATCTGGATCAGCAGAAGGTTTATCGATCTTGTTGATGACAACAATTGGTTTTTTACCAAGAGCCAGCATCTTCTTTACAACGAATTTGGTCTGAGGCATAACACCTTCATAAGCATCAACTAGTACAAGTACACCATCAACCATCTTAAGTACACGTTCAACTTCTCCACCAAAGTCGGCGTGACCCGGAGTATCGATGATATTGATCTTGTAGTCTTTATAGCGAATCGCTGTGTTTTTGGAAAGAATAGTGATTCCACGCTCTTTTTCCAAGGCATTTGAATCCATTGCTCTTTCATCATGTTGCTCGTGCTCACCAAAGGTTCCCGATTGTTCTAAAAGACCATCAACAAGTGTTGTTTTACCGTGGTCAACGTGCGCTATAACGGCGATATTTCTGATTTTTTGCATAAAAGCTCCAGAGTTTACACTCGTATGTAATGAACGTCTTTTGGTGGCTCATCGCACGAGTATCTAATTTTTTTGAAATTCTAGCAAAACTTTACTTTAACTTATCCAAAAAATAATTTATAATGTGTATAATAGCTACAGTTTTGCTGTAAGGGTGTACGTTTATGCGATCTGTTTTATTTTTTCTTCTATTGTCAGGTTTAGCTTATGCCGCAGAGGTTAATGAAAAGCTTTTCTCTGAGAACAATGCAAGTATTGAAATCGATAAGATAAGATCAACGATCTTAAGTAGCAGTTCTACAGATCCGGAAGAACAAAACAAGATAAGTATCAAAAGACTTTTTCTGAACAAGATAGAAGCACTTGCGAATACACATATTGAAGCGCCTATAGTACTGTATGACATTCCCGATACAAAAACACTTTCCCAAGATGAATTTCTTAATTATTTTGATGATGTCGCCCTAAAGCTTAATAAGATGTCAAAACATGTCGGTTACAAAGAAGGTGTAAGAGAAAGGTTGTTGTCTATACGTGAGAGGCTTAAAGAACTCCCTCCTCAGGAAAAAGATGAGATTTTGCATGCGCAACTCGAATATGCTTATTTTAAGTGGAAAGATATTCTGAATGAGCGAAGAATAAAACAGTATGAAACCTATCTTGCAATTGAAAAAGAGCGCTATAAGTCGGCTTTCAACAAGGTAAAAATAGATCTTGAAAGTCTGGAAAAGCAAACGAATGACCATAACGAAAGGCTACAGGTTTTATATCAGAAAAAAGTCTATCTTGAGCTGCGTCTGGAAAAAGAGACCATTCAGATCGCTACAAGGCAAAAAGAGAAAGAGAACGTCGATCTAAATGAAACTAAGCTTCTTGAAGAACTCGAGGATACGCAAAAAAACTGGCAATATAACTTTGTTGCTCAAGAACTTGAAACGATAAAGAAGAAAATATCTCATGAAATAGAATTGTTGAATAAAATATTGTTGTTAAGACAGATCAATAATTTGAAAAATGAAGACCTTGACAGTTATATTCTTGTCAGGAGTATGATGGAAAGTCTTTCCAGTGAGCTTGTCGCTTCAGATAAAGAACTTTTTATTCTTCAGCAAAAGATGCTTGAATGGTTAAAATATGAATATATAGGTGATTTTGCAGCAATGTATTATGACTTTGAGTCATGGGCAGAAAGGCTTTATGCACAGATTGTAGAAATCATCAATACCCCATTATTCTACAAAGATGAAAAACCGGTAGATATCTCCAATATTCTTATGATGTTTATGATCATCATTATCGGTTTTATGATAGCTAAGTTTTATAAACGGCGAGTTGTGGCAGCACAAAAAAGAGTCACGTTTATTCAAAAGCAGTCATTTAAGATCATCGGAAATATCGGTTATTATATTATTATCATTGTCACCTTTGCGATTTCTTTAAACAGTATAGGGCTTGATTTATCTTCTCTCTCATTGGTTGCTGGAGCACTTTCAGTAGGTATCGGTTTTGGTCTGAAAGAGGTTGTCGGTAATTTTGTATCGGGGATAATTCTGATGGCTGAACGAAGTGTTAAGATTGGTGATTTTATTGAGCTTGAAAATGGAACAGCAGGTAATGTGATTGACATTCGTATGCGCTCAGTCACTATAAAGACCTCAGCGAATATTGATATCGTCGTTCCAAACTCAGATCTTGTACAGCATTCATTCGTCAATTACACACTGGAAGAACCTGTCAGACGTCTGAGCATACCATTTACGGTTGCCTATGGTGTAAGCTTTGAAACGGTTGATGAGGTAATACGTACGGCATTGGAGCAAAGTGATCTAACATATCTTCGTGATTCCAAGGAATACCAATCAGAAGTCATAATGACAGGTATGGATGAGCGGGGTGTTAACTACACGCTTTTTGTATTTGTCAACACCTATGGTCCAAATGCCCGTTCCTCTTTTTTCCGGTTGATATACAAGACCTTGCAGGAGCATAATCTTCCGATCCCGGCTCCCCGCTTGGACCTCACAATGCAAAAGGTTGTGATACCTTCTCATTAGTCCATAATATTAAGGTATATTTATTAGACTTGTTTTAGTTTTTGCATGTGAGTGTCTAGAGGCTCGTCTACAGCGAAGTTAACATTTTTTACCCTATTTTTTATTGTTAATTTGACCAAGATACATCTTGAGTCCAGGAGATCTTAACGCTCTTTTTTTATAAAAATAATATGATTTTTTTCACATTGAATTTTATTATCACAAAGGGTCTAAAATATTCAATGTCAAAAATAAGGGAGGAGTTATGAAGGTTGTCTTTCTGATAATAGGGTTGTCTTGTCTATTGTTTTCCGAGGTCTTGAAGATCTCGTTTTCACGGAGCGCATCGGAACCGTATGTGTTTATCGACAAACGTGAACTTACAGGCGGTGTTTTAAAGGAATTGATGGATGCTCTCTCAAAACAGAGTGGCATAGAGATGCAGTATGTACTGGTTTCTAAGCGCAACCAGGAGAAGCAGATGAGAAATGGCACTATCGATGGCTCCTGCCTTATCAATCCGGATGATCTTTTACATCCAAAAGA
>JBFEWG010000046.1:0-13305 GCA_041546465.1 Sulfurimonadaceae bacterium | reverse complement strand
GGTAACCTTACCTACGGGTACGTATTGGACCTTAAAAACGGTGATTATGATGTTACAGCGGGAATATATCGTATCACGTTCTCACTCGACGATCAATCGCTGCTGTTCACGGAGAACAACACTGTTATCGGTAGTGTTGTACAACCAACAGAAGGAGACCCAAGTACATTCCCGGTGCTCGATTCCCCAACTTCGACCCACATCGATATTACTATCCACGAATAGCCTTCCTTCTCTAAGAAGGAAGCAGCAGGAGCGACATGCAGTATCGCTCCTTTATCAATCAGCAAATAAATATCGTGACTCATGTCTCTTTACGCATCGATAAGAAAAAGATGTTATGATATGAGAATCAACAACAATAAATGTTAAAGCCCCCGCAAAGAAGATAAGAGATGGATGATACACTTCTTTTTGTCAACGACGAAGTCAGCATAGCACCACACAGTACATGGAAAATATTGGTCGTTGATGATGATGAAGCTGTACATTCCATTACAAAAGTCGCTCTTCAAAACAAATCTTTTGATGGAAAGAAGCTCGATATACTCAATGCAATGAGTGCGGAAGAAGCCAAAAACATCTTAACGCAGCATGATGATATTGCTATGGCTATCGTCGATGTTATGATGGAGACCCCCGATGCTGGCTTAAAGCTTGTCGATTATATACGCAAAGAGTTGAACGATCCATTGATACGTCTCATACTGCGTACAGGTCAGCCTGATCAAATCCCTGAAAATGAGATTGTAGAACGTTATGATATTAATGATTACAAAGAAAAAACAGAGCTTACCAGTCAAAAACTTTATACCCTGGTCAGATTGTCTATCAAGCAATATACTCAATTAAAAAGACTTGAAGATCAGGAGAAACTGCTTCTGATTAAAACACACAATGCGCAGATGGGCGAACTGCTTAGTATGATCGCCCACCAATGGCGCCAGCCTCTCAGTGCTATCAACAGCATTGTCAACAACATGAAGATCAGACTGCTCACAGAGGAGAACGACAATGGGAACCTCTTAGAGCAATCCAATGAAATCGAGGAGCTTATCCAACATCTATCACAGACTATCACTGACTTTAGAAGATTCTTTCTGCCAGATAACAGAAAAAGCTCTTTTCAATTCAAAAAACTTATAGACAAATCCATCAAAATCATGAATTCGTCTTTCACTTCATTTCATATTGATGTCGAGGTCAACAACACCTGCCCATCCAACATCGTCAGTTTTGAGAATGAGCTCCAGCAAGTACTACTAAATCTGTTAAAAAACGCTCAAGATGTCCTTGTGACCAGAGAAGTGATCCACCCCAAGATTGTCATCGACTGCTTTGATGACAAAGACAAGATCGTCCTTCAGGTCAGTGATAATGCAGGGGGTATCGATCCTTCCGTTATGGACAATATATTTGATCCTTATTTTACGACCAAAGAGAATACAAATGGAACAGGCTTGGGTCTGTATATGTCAAAAACAATTATCGAGGATCATTGTAAAGGAAAACTGAGTGTCAAAAACACCGAAGAAGGTGCCGTGTTCAGAATTGAACTGCCACAGGAAAATGCGGCTTAACCTCTGTTTTCCTTTTACTTTGGCATAAAGTCATCTATTCCTTAGGTCCATGCTCGTCTAATACACGTTTGATCTCAATCTTCAGTTCAACCGCTATATTTTCGGCCTTATCATGCATCCATTCCAGATACGAACGATCTTCGTTTACAATATCTGCGGGGGCTCTTCCTTTATATTTCCCAAACCCTATGATCAAAGAAGCTTTGTCTTTCATCAGGTCATAATAGTATTGGAAACTGTACCTTAAGTCCTGGTCAAGATCAAAGGTCTCAAGCATATAGGCAAGACTTCTTCTTTCACTCACGGCTACTTCTTCAATGCGTTTTCCCTTATGCTTTCCAAATGGCATCAACTCCATCAAAATAGGTTTGGAACACATATCTACCATAAGTTCCTCAGTATGAAACTGTAAGAGATGGTCATAGAAGTTTTTTAGAACGATCACATCACCCAATGCATCATGTGCCGTGATCTGAACACCAAGCTCCCTCATCTGCTGCGCCTCTTTTTTATAAAGCCCCAGGGCATACCTGTTATATTGAAGACCATGCGGATCATCATGATAAAAAAAACGATGTATTCTGAAGGTATCAATCAATCTCATTCGGGAAACGAAGCCCTCTTTCTCAAGCATCCCGAGATCGAACTCAGCACTTTGTATCACAATGATATTTTCAGGCGTGTTAAGTTCATGTAGGCGGGCAAAACCTGAAAGCTCTGTACATGCCGGTTTTCCTTCCAGTTCTTCGGGTGTAATATGATGAATTGCCATCGCATCGTACTTGATCGGTAAAGGTGCTTGGCACAGCTCATTATGCACCTCTTCAATCTTTCCCTGTGCATCCGTAACGAGATAACTCAGTTGAATAATTCTGTCTTCTTCAAGGACACCTGTCGTTTCTGTATCTAATATTATAATTTTATGCTCTGACATAAACTTCCTAACTGTATAAATCAGTTGAAAGGATAGCTAAAAATGGCTTGGCAGTTGATTGCACAGCGCATAATGACTATTATTTATTCTCTTTTTCACCTTCACCCGGGAAATGAGGAACAGAACTCTCGGAAGTGGCAGTACCTACTACAAAGCTATCCTCTTGAGCTTCAATCGGTTCAATTTCAACTGATACACTCTCTTCTCCGACATCCTGAGAACGTACCTCTCTCAATGCCTTTATCTCTTCAGCAAGCCGTCTGCTCTTCGCTCTTAGATGATTAACTTCATCTGTCAGGCTGTCTTCTACAATATGTTCTTGCGTCAAGGCCTGCTGCATAGAATCTCGTTCCATGCTGACGCGCTGGATCTCTTCACTTAAACGAAGTACTCTGGCATCCAGGTCTGATTTTTCATCGATTAGTACAAGATTATCCTCTATCAGGTTGTCTTTTTCTTCCATAAGGATTGCATATTGATCCTGCAGGCTTTGAAGTTCAGACTCAAGTCGTTGAATGTTACTGTTTGCTGTATCAAGTTTCTGCTGCACCTCTTCAAGATCTTTGATCGCTGCATGCATCTTGGCAGAAGCCTGCATCTTCTCTTGCGTTATCTCTCCGTGTCGTTGCATCAAACGCTGATTTTCACTTTCTAAGAAAGAACTTTCTTTCGGGTCACCCTCTCTTTTGTTTTGCAACAGCTCTTTTTTGAGCCTGTCAATTTCACCCATTAAAAGAGTGACCCCCTCTTCTCCTTCTGGGATACTCTCTAACTGATTCAAGGCCGATGTATTGACCGTTTTCAAGGAAGCATTCTCTTCTTTGAGCGCATCATTTTCTACACGAAGAGCTTCAAGCTCTTCACTTAGACGTTGACTCTGATGTGAAAGTGCCTCTTGGCCTGCGTTCACACGTATACTTTCAGAACTTACACGGGAGTTTAACTCGGAAAGCTTCCGGTTTGACTCTTCAAGTGCCTCAAGCTCCTGTGACTTTTCACGAAGTTGATCACTGACTACATTGTTAAGCTCACGCAGGGTTGTTTTTTCTTTCTCAAAAACTTCAAGAGAGAGTTTATGTGCTTCTTCTTCCTCTAAAATCTTCCCGTTTAGTCTTGATTGTTCTTGCAAAAGAGACTCGATCTCACTGTCAAGGTTCTTGTTTCTACTCTCTAATGCCGAGATCTGTGTTTCATACCTTTGGAGTTGTTCGACCGCTGGCTGTAAGCATTCTGGGGTATCTGACATTCACGACTCCTGTAATATGTATGCCATAGAGCACACAAATATAAGTAAATAATATAATAAAAAAGCAAATAAAGGTTTAAAACCGATAATATAGGTCTAAAAGAGGGAGTAAATAAAGGTTTCTGTCACAAAATGTATTATTTCGTGACAGTTATTTTTAATCATTAAGCGGGTCTATGACTTCAGAGACTTCCAGATCGAAACCGGACAGACCGACAAAATCTGTTACCTTCATCCCTGTCAATAAACGCATCTGTTTGATACCCAGACTCTTTAAGATCTGTGCACCAAGACCATATTCCTTCATCGTCGCATTGTGATGGTCAGGCTTGTTGATGAAGAGCAGTACACCACTGTTCTGCTTGAGGTACTCGATTGATTTGACAAGGTGTTGATATTTATCCTGGTTAGAGAGCAGTTCAATATCGGGAATAATATTATGTACTTTGACATTGGCCTTTTCTCCAGCGCCATGGAATATGATTGCCGTATGCTCGATATTTTCATGGTCAATGAAGGTGTGTTTTTTTACTTTTGTATTGAAAAACTCGCCTTCGACTTCGCTTGAACTTTTGATCAGACTCTCATTCGCCAATCTGTAAGCGACAATATCAGAGATGTAGACAATCTTCTGATCATGTTTTTTTGCGAATATCTCCAGGTCGTCACGCCTTGCCATCGTACCGTCATCTTTCATGATTTCGCAGATAACGGATGACTCAGCAAGTCCCGCAAGACGGCAAAGGTCAACAGAACCCTCCGTATGGCCTGTACGGATCAATGTACCGCCTTCTTTTGCGATCAGAGGAAAAATGTGCCCAGGTTTAACCAGTTCACTTGGACGGCTTAAAGGGTTGGCCAATATCTTGATCGTCATATCACGTTCAGCGGCAGAGATACCTGTGACAGCTTCCGTTGCATCTACCGACACGGTAAAAGCGGTCTCATGCATAGATGTATTGGAACTTACCATGGGGTTAAGTTCCAAACGTGAAGCAATATCATTGGAAATCGCCACACAGATCAGACCTTTGGCATGCGTTGCCATGAAATTAACATGCTCCGGTGTGGAAAATGTTGATGCATAAACAAGGTCACCTTCATTTTCACGGTCTTCATCATCCATCATGATGACCATCCTGCCTTTTTTGATCTCTTCAATAGCTTCTTTTACACGTTGTATAGGATTCATTTATCAATTCTTTATTTATTTTCTTTTGCTAACAATAGCGTGATTATAACGTATTTACTCTATTACTGAATAATGAACTGGGTAAAGTACACCTCTTTAATCTCGCCCTCACCGACAATCTGGTTGATTCGGCTTTTAATATTTTCTTTTAGCTCTTCCTTGCCTTTTTCCGTAGCCACCTGTGAGAAACGTTTTAGACTCATCTCTTCTATAACAGCATCGCGTAAAACAATGTTCTTCTCTTTGAGTTCATTTGCCATATCTGTATCGCTCATCTCCAAGCGTACCTCTACACGGACAAACTTCCCTGCCCTGTCATTCGTCGCCATATTTGCTGTAAAATCACCTAGAAAGAACACCGTAGGTGCCTTATAGTCAGTCCTACCTGTCCTGACATACCCTATCCCCGTCTTCTGCTTCTGTTTAAGTATATTACCTTTAAAGTTGAAAGCCGAGTTACTCACTGCATAGACGATCAAAACCAATAACATTGTAATAATGATACCAATGACTGCTAATAATCGTATTTTATTTTTATTCATGGGGTCATTATATCAAAGCCTTGACACAATTTAATCTTAACTATATTCTCCAATGCTATAATATCCAGATTCAAGGAGATAAAATGAGTGAAAATGAACTAATTGTAAATAAATCAAAGCTGGTTATATCATCAGTAGCTTTGCTATTTTGTCTGGTCTGGGCGCTAATTGGCGAATCAGATATCAAGATTGTAGCGGTAACAATAGCTTTTTACTGTTTTTTGAAAGCAGGAATTGAAACGGAGATGAGCGCACGTGAATTGCACGGTGCACACTGACATCAAACTGACATAAATTTGATCACTTTATGAGTCTCTCATTAAAGTGATCATGCTCTTAATGGTTTACTGACCTTCCCAGGCTTTTTTCTACCGAATCTATTTTGGTCTTCAATCTGTTTGACTTGCCTTTACGGATATCAAACTTTAATGAAGAGTAGACACGATCACAATCACTTAGACATTCATAGGCTTTCTCAATAACATTCAAAGCCTCTTTCATCGAACTGCACTCGATAATTGTTCCCATAGGTGTCAACTGATAGGCAACGCCACTTTGATCGATCATATCAATGACCTTACTGACGTATTGTGAGACAGATGCACCTTCTCTACATTCTGCACTGGTTGGAAACATGCTAAACTCTAACAAAACGGATGTGTTCATTTAATTCCTTTGATTGACTATGAAATAGTTGCGAACTATAGCATAAAACCTGCAGATATTCTTTAGGATATGTAAGTAGGAAAAAGAGCTAAGATTCTCTCATATATCTTCTCAAAATCTGTAGAGTACACACGCGTATTGCCGATCGAAGTGATAAAGTTCGTATCCCTTTCCCATCGCGGTACCACATGAAGATGTATGTGTTCCGCTATACCGGCACCACCGGCCTTTCCCAGGTTCATGCCTATGTTGACCCCCTGGGCATTAAACCCCTCTTTAAGCAGCCTGACGCTCTTTTGCGCCAGTGATGAGATACGCACCCATGACTCACTTTCCAGCTCCTCGAGCGCGTCAGTATGTCTGTGTGGGATAATCATAAAGTGTCCAGGAGTATAGGGGTACTTGTTCATTACAATGAAACAATATTCATCCCGGTACAACACATGAAGGTCTTTATCTTCGTCACTATGTTCAGATATATAACAGAAGACACAGCCATCTATCTGTTTATCTTGTATGTATTCAGTCCGCCAAGGGGCATATAATATATTTTCCATACTTAATTGTACACTAACTTATTCACCTATACAAAACCTTCTCATCTTATAAAAAAGCGAAAACCAGATCCGGGAAGAGCACGACGAGGCTCAAGGCCAATACCTGCAAAACGATAAATGGAATAATCCCTCGATATATCTGTAAAGTAGAGACCATATCCTTGGCTGCCCCCTTCAAAAAGAAGAGTGAAAGTCCAAAAGGAGGGGTAATGAATGATGCCTGAAGGTTCATCGCAACCAAGATCGCGAACCAGACAGGATCGATACCCAATTCATCCAGAATAGGCACCATGATAGGTACAACAATAAACGATATCTCAATAAAATCGATGAATAGCCCAAGGAGAAAGATGATCAACATGGCAAAAGCGATGAATATCCATGGGTCTGCTATATCCTCGGAAAAGAACTCCACGATGATATCCGAACCACCGAGTTCATTGAAGACAAGAGAAAAGGCTGTCGCGCCGATTAGGATCATGAATATCATACCTGAGAGCTTGATGGTGTGCATGCTGGCATACTTGATGATATCAACAGAGAAGCTTCTTTTATAGACTGAGAGTATGACGGCACCGACTACACCGAAAGCAGCCGACTCTGTCGGAGAAGCAACACCGGCAAAGATAGAACCTAATACAACAAAGATCAGCAACAGAGGCGGCAGTATAGCATTAAGTGTTTTCAACAGCCCTTCACTGTCTGACTCAATAGCTGGAGCGACCTCTCTTTTTATCCAGGCATATGCAAGAATATAAATGATGTAAAGGCCGACCAATAAAAGTCCAGGAAGGACCGCTCCTTTAAACAGATCGCCGACACTGACACTCATCACGTCGCCCAGTATGATCAAAACGATTGAAGGCGGTATGATCTGACCCAATGTCCCTGATGCAGCAATAGTACCCGAAGAGAGAGACTTTGAATACCCATGTCGAAGCATCAGAGGCAACGCGATCACACTCATCATCACGACTGATGCACTGACAATTCCGGTCGATGCTGCCAATATAGCCCCGACAAGCACCACACTGATTGCCAGACCCCCACGGAGGGAACCAAACAGCTTGCTCATAGAAAGCAATAGATCCTCTGCCATTCGGCTCTTCTCTAATATCAATCCCATAAAAATAAACAGAGGAACTGCCATCAGGGTGAAATTACTCATAATTCCATAAATTCTGAAAGGGAGGAAATGGAACACCTCTATACCCAGTTCAGGAGATAGCAGTGCGAAGAAAAGAGCCACCGAACCAAAGACAAATGCGACCTCAAAACCAAGCATCAAAAGTGATAGCGCAATGAAGAACATGATAAAAGCTGTCATGACCCAATCAACCTGATACGTTTGATTATCTCACTGCATGACTGCAGGATCAACAGGGCAAAAGCAAGTAGTATAAGGCCTTTGACAATGAAACGATACGGCAAGCCACCGGGATCACAGGAGCCTTCTAACTGTATAAAACTCTGCAACACAAAATCAAAACCCATGTAGATAACTAAAGCAGAAAACGGCATGATTAAAAACAGGTACGAAAGAAGGTCTATAATTGCCTTGCTCCGTGGCCTGAAACCGGCATAAAAGATATCAACACGCACATGTGATCCTTCTTTTAGCGCATATGATATCCCTAGTAAAATCACAATATCAAAAAGATGCCACTCTAATTCCTGCAGAGCGATCGAACCTGAATGAAAAAGATAGCGCGAAAGAGCATCAAAAACGATAAGCAGCGTCAATGCAATCAATACCAAGGCTGTCAATCGGGCAATAAGCTCGATAAATGCATCAATCGTTTTCATATAAAGTTTGGCGCATCATTTGCAAAAAGAATTATATCCCCGCTTGCCGTGTTTTGAGCCAATACATCAGTCAGCTTGGATTTGTCACTAAGCATAATCTTTTTACCCACCGTAAGGTTCTTGTCAAAAAGTTCAGCATTCAATGAACCGGTTACGATCACAATATCAAAGACCTTGTTAATTTCATTGATCAGTTCACGGTTGAGCTCTTCTGTACTTTCAACCAGTCCCGGTGTGACAATAACCTTTCTTCCCGGATGCTGTGAACAGAGAGAGATACCCTCTTTCATACCATCAAGGTTTCCATTAAAACCGTCATCAAGTATGATCTTTCCACCGGCATCAATACGTTGCAGTCGGTGTTCAACTGCCTCCAATCCTTTTACAGCCTTTTTGATTGCTTCAATCGGCATTCCGAGGTATGACGCGACTCTGACTGCCGCTGCAATGTTCATCGCCTGAAATGAACCCAATACAGAAGTTTCAAAACGGACTTCTTCCCCATTCAACTCCAATGTAAAGGAAAGGCCGTCCAAAGAAGATGAAAGGTCTTCAATCTCATCGCCAAAGAATTCCACTTTTTCATGCGGTTCATCCGTGGCACTCACATGCACAAAAGCTTTTTCCAAACGTGAACTTTGTATCAGTTCAAGTTTTGTTCGTGCGATATTTTCCAGTGTCTTGAAATATTCAATATGCGCAGGTCCGATCTTTCCTACGACAGCAATGTGCTGATGTAAAAGCTGAGAGATCTGATAGATATCACCTTTCTCTCTGGCCCCTGCTTCTGCAATATAGACTTCCGTATCATCGGGCAGATCCATATTGATGTCTTTAACAATCCCACCTAAGGTATTGACCGAACGTGGTGTCATATAGACTTTACAGTGTGATTTCAGTATCTGATACAAGAAGTTCTTCATACTCGTTTTGCCATAACTTCCTGTCAACGCGACAACCTTCAGTTCTGTCATCCTTTGAAGCTTGTTCTTTGCATCTTTCATAAAGGCAAGAAAGAGAAACTTTTCTATAAATATTGAACCGAGTGTCGCGACAAAGAGAGGCATGAAAACACCGTAGACTTCACACGCATCATTAAGCGTACACAAAAAGTTTTGAAAGAGTGTCAAAAAGATCAACAGGATCAGAAATCGTCGCACTCTCCAGGTGAGGATAAGAGGTTTGTCAAGGCGCTTGTGCCAGACAAAAAGTGCAGGAAGTGCCGCAAAATAAAAGTAAATCGCAAAGAACTCTGCCCATCCTAAGGAATACATCCCGTAATAGAGCATAAACGGTAAAATAAAATAGAAAAGATGCCACCATGGCTTATGGTGCTTCGTAATGACACGTTCGATCTGGTAGTTATACCACTGAAGATTTGTTATCAGGTACCAGCCGAGACTGAAGACGAATAGGACATTGGTGACAAAAAGAAGAAGTTGTATATAATCCATCAGTGCTGTACCGGCCTTACAAACATCTCTTCTATCTCAGCAGCAATAGACTTTGCACGATTAACGAAGAAGAAGTGATCACCCTGATAAACCGTATAGCGGTTATTTTTAATCAATGCTTGGATTGTCTCTCCCGCGGCAAGAGGAGTCGCTTCGTCCTTCTCTCCCCAGCAGATCAATGCTTTATTGGAGAAGCTCTCAAATACGTTGGAAAAGTCCTCGTCTACGACCTTTTTAAAGGTTTCATACATTATAGTGTTCAACTCTTTTGCATCTTTTGCCCTGAAGACTCTTCCTATTGCACCCAGACCAAACATATTAAGCAGCTTAGCCAGTTTTATCTTGAGTTTGACAGAAAAGGTCTTGGGCAGCTTGATACCTGCAGATGAAAGTAGAACCAGCAAAGTTGGATTCAATAAAGTCGCGACCTTCCCACCAAAAGAGTGCCCTACTACCACCTCTTTCTTGGCACCGATAAGCTCCAGGAAAATTTCTAAAATACGGGCATATTCCCCTGTATCAAGTACACTATGGTTTATGCTCCCACCAAAACCGGGCAAGTCTATATAGATATGACGAAACCCTGTCATATACGGCTCAAATGCCTGCTTCATTATCTCTTTGTTCGAACCCCATCCGTGCAATATGATCAGGTCATGTTTGGCTTGAGGGTTAATGATCTCATAAGCAATACTGTAGGTATGCTGATCATGCTGGAAACTCTTAAGCGCCATTATGCTTTACCTTTAGCCGAACGTATAGAATGCAGGTAAGTATAATCTACCTTTATCTCTCTTTTAACAGGCAACTCTATGCTTTTAACAAGAGCCGTAAAGTCTTCAAAGAGATAATTCGCCATCGAACCCGGTATCGGGTTAATTTCGTTAAGTAGGACCTTGTCCTCAACAACAAAAAAGTCACAACGAATGAGTGCTCCTTGAAAGACCGGCAGATATATCTTCTCAAAAGCACGGTAGAGTTCCTCTTTCAATGCCTCGGGTATATCAGCCTCAAGCACCTGTTCAGAACGTGAAAAATCAAGATATTTTTTGTCAAAATCCAAAAACTCCTCTTTTTGAGGCTCTTCAACCAATGAGAGTTTTAGACCATCTTTCGTCATACAACCTGCTACGTTATATTCTTTCACACCTTCGATAAACGGTTCTATAAGAAGTTTGTCATCAAACTCGTAAGCGACATCGAGTGCATAATCAAGCTCTTCCTGCTTTTTTACAATACTCACACCTATGGAGCTGCCCAGACGTGTGGGTTTAATGATAAACGGCAAGACTGTCTTTACATCCCTTTGCCCTGAAAGAAGTTCATATGAAACAGTATCAACACCACATGCACTTGCATAGGCCTTTGTCAGGAACTTGTCAAAACTGATGACACTGGCATCTTTACGTGGTCCGATGTAATTGATGCCGTAAAACTCAAAAAGTGACGCAACTGTAGCATCTTCACCGTCGGCACCGTGGATTAGGTTTAATACTCTTTGAAAACCGAAACGTTTCGATTTAAACAAAGTTTTTTGTGAGAACCCGCCTTGTTCAAGTCTAAGCACAGGTTCTTTTTTATAGGCACCCGAACTAAAGAGCTTGGCATCCATCTTATTTTTGTCTATGTAATAAAACGTATGGTCTTGATCTAAAAAGATGAACTCAAGATCCAACATGGAGAGTTTTTCTTTAAGAGTGATAGCGGAGACAATGCTTATCTCGTGTTCATAGGAAGCACCGCCAAAGAGTATTGCTAGGTTCAATGTATATATCCTGATAAATAATGAAAGTAATTCTATCTAATTAAGTTTAAAAAAGAAGAAACAGATAAGAAACTGCTTATTCCAATGAAGCTCAATTGAGTTTCTTAAGTGCTTCTTTGACAATTTCACCTGTATCATTGGAATCGATTCCCGCCAGTACTTTGATGATCTGCTCTTTTTTAAAGCCAAGGCTTTCGAGCGCCATGGCAGCTTCTGCCTGTGAGGGCGAACTTTGCTCACCCTGTGTCTCAACGACAAAGTTACTGAGTTCAACTAAAATACGACTTGCCCCCTTAGGGCCGATTCCCGGAACCCTTTTAAGTGAAGCCACATCATTCGCCTGTACAATACTCAGAAAACTACTTGGCGTATATGTGGAACAAATAGCCAATGCTACCTTCGGTCCAACACCGTTGATCTTGATTAGTTGCGCAAACATCTGTTTCTCACTCTCCTCAGCAAACCCGTACAGAGTGTGTGCATCCTCTCGAATGACCTGGATCGTATACAGCTTTACTCTTTCAGAGCTCAAAGCGTGAAAAGTGTTGATGGAGATAAACACCTCATAGATCAATCCATTGACATTGATATGTACCAGTGTCGGTTCCTTTTTTTCGACATTACCTTCTATTCCGACGATCAACTCTCTTCTCTCCTTTGGTTTTCGGACACTATCTCATAAGCATCTGTTTCTTCATTTCGTCCAAGTACAAAACATTTTTCATTACCTGTGCCTTTGGGCACAAGATAAAGTTCAATTTCCGGTTCAATAAGTTTAAAACGGATCTCATTGTGACCTTTATACAGGTCATGGTTAATAATCTTGGAGCTGAAGACATCTTCTTGGTATGTATTTGATTTGGCACATAAGAGTTCATGCATATCCTCTTTCTGCTTAAGCTCTTTTTTCAACTCGACCAATTGGGCTTGAAGGTTCTGAAATTCCTTGAACTTGGCTACAAAAGCACCGGGCATCTTGGCCCCACTCTGCTTGTAATGCGCCAACCTCTTTTTCAGATCGGCGATCGCACCGGCATTATCATTTAAGACAGTCTCTTTTTTCTCGACCTCTTCTTTAAGTTCTCTAATCTTGCGTGATTGCGTAAGTATCTCTTCAGCGTTCTCATTCAGTGCTTCTTTGTCTTCTTCGTACAAAATAGGAGAGATGGTAAAGGTGTTCTCTTCACCCTGAAAGGTCTTGATCTCGATCTTGGAACTGGCCACAACATCGACATGTGATGCTATTGTATCAATAAGGACCTCTTTGGCAATGATCTTGCCACCTGCTGCCTGAGCGACCTCAACGCTCTCTGCTTCGATGACTCCCTGTTCCAAACGTGTTACTTTGACTCTTTTGCCTTTGGCTTTTCCCTTATGGATATTGATCTCGATATCCTCAGCTTCAATCAACGAGCTCTGATGGGTCTGACCTTGTATCTTGACCTTGTTCGCTTTTATCTTTGCATTGTTCCCGACATTTCCATCGACATTAATCTCATTGACTTCAACCTCCATCCCGGCACCGATTGCATCTTTAAAAGCATCTGTCTCTTTTACATTAAT
>JBFEWG010000078.1:0-9594 GCA_041546465.1 Sulfurimonadaceae bacterium | reverse complement strand
CTGGCGGGAAGCAATTATGATGAGGCCTATGCCTATGCCATGGAGTATGCCCAGAAGAATGCCCTTGTCTTTATCCACCCCTTTGAAGATGAAGAGGTCATTGCCGGGCAGGGTAGTATTGCCCTGGAGATGCTTGATGAACAGGCTGACCTGGATATCGTCCTTGTTCCGATGGGGGGAGGAGGACTTATTTCCGGTATTGCAACGGCTATCAAAGCAATCAATCCTCAGATCAAGATCATCGGTGTCAGCGCGACAGGTGCACCGGCACTGAAGAATTCTTTTGAGCAAAAACGTCCTGTGGACAGTGAGTCAGTACGTACGATTGCTGACGGTATCGCTGTACGGGATACCTCTGCGATCACCTTGGAGCATATGCTTCAAAGTGTGGATAAGGTCGTCTCTGTCGATGATGAAGAGATCGCCAATGCGATTTTGTATCTTCTTGAACGTCAAAAACTTGTGGTAGAGGGTGCGGGTGCCGTCGGCGTTGCTGCATTGTTACACTCAAAGGTCGAAGAGATAAAAGGCAAGAAGGTCGGTGTCGTCCTTAGCGGCGGTAATATCGATGTGACGATGCTCTCGGTGATTATCGAGAAAGGCCTTTTGAAGTCACATCGCAAGATGAAGCTGACAGTAACACTGGTGGATAAACCGGGCTCCCTGATGAAACTGACCCAGCTGCTTCAGGGACTTTATGCCAATATCGTTCACATCGCTTACGATCGTACTTCGACAACACTCGATTATGGTGATGCTCATGTGACCATTCATCTTGAAACCAAAGGTGAAGCGCATCAGGATGAGATCCGTTCCCTTCTGCTTGAACACGGTTATTTAAGCAGTGAGATGAAGTAGGCTTCTGTTGTGATAGCGATTGATCTCGGCTCAAATTCTCTTCGTATGATACAAAGAGACTGCAGTAAGAAAACATTTACCCTGCAGTATGAGAAGGTCGTCAAAACCGCAGAGCTTTTACACTCTGAAGGCATTATCTCAGATGCAGCGATTGACAGGATACTCGAAGGGTTTAAAGAGGCCTCGGATATCCTTGATTTTAAACATGATCACTGTATCGCTGTTACCACCGAGGCAATGCGGCGCGCCTCCAATGCACAGAAGGCATTGGAAAGGATCGAGCAGGAGACAGGGGTCCGGTTTCAGGTCATCGGTGCCCACAAAGAGGCTGAACTGACACTTTTTGGGGTTGAAAGACGCCTGGATACACTGGGGTTCAAAGGGTCGTTTGTACTGGTCGATATCGGTGGCGGTTCAACGGAGATTATCTTCAAGAAAGGCAATATCAGCGAATCCAAGAGTTTTCCGGTCGGGATTGTGACGATGGCTTCGAAGTATCCTTCCCAAGAGGAGCTGAATAAAAAACTCTCTGATGAACTTTCTGAAATACAGGCTTACTTTAAGGCGTATTGCCAATCAGAAGGACGACCTGACTTCTTCGTAGCAACGGCAGGTACGCCGACAACGATCTCGGCATTCAAGCAGGGAATGACTTATGACACTTATGATGTCGAACGGGTCAATGGGACAACCTTGAACTATTTTGATTGTATGAACGCCCTGGATGAGCTTTTGGCACTGAGCTTTGATGAGCGGGCGCGGTATGTCGGTGTGGGTCGTGAAGAGTTGATCATATCAGGGGTGATGATCTATGCGGCTTTTTTTGATCTTTTCGGATTTGAGTCTTCGGTAATCATCGATGACGGTCTTCGTGAAGGGCTTGCCATTTCCGCTTGTGAGAACACCCTTAAGTTAAGCTAATAATAGGCTTGACTCCTTCCTTTTAACCTCTATCAAATATTTTTTTACTATAATACAAAGAATTTTTAAATATGGAGAGACACATGCAGATCAGCGGTGCTCAAATGGTCATAGAATCTTTGATCGCGGAAAATGTCGAGGTGGTTTTCGGCTACCCCGGCGGTGCGATTATGAATGTCTATGATGAAATTTATAAACAAACAGGTTTTCAACATGTCCTGGCTCGTCATGAGCAGGCAGCGATTCATGCAGCAGAAGGGTACTCAAAGGCAACCGGAAGAGTCGGTGTCGCGATGATCACTTCAGGTCCCGGTTTTACCAATGCTGTCACGGGATTGGCTGATGCTTACATGGATTCTATTCCTATGGTCGTTATCTCGGGACAGGTACCGATGTCGTTAATCGGTACAGATGCCTTTCAAGAGATCGATGCTGTGGGTATCTCACGTCCGTGTACGAAGCATAATTACCTTGTTACCGATGCAAAGGACCTCCCGCGTATCATGAAAGAGGCATTTTATGTCGCATCTACAGGGCGTCCGGGACCGGTCCATGTCGATATTCCCAAAGATGTAACAGCACAGATCGAAGAGTTTGTCTATCCGGACTCTGTCGAGATGGAGACCTATAAGCCTACGGTAAAAGGGAACCTGCGCCAGATCAAAAAAGCAGTCGATGCTATCGCTAAAGCAGCCCGTCCTATTTTCTACCTTGGTGGTGGTGTCGTCAATTCCAATGCGGCGGATGAAGTGCGCGAACTTGTCAATATGACGAATATCCCCGCGGTTGAGACATTGATGGCCAGAGGTGTATTGGGAGCGGATAACGAGAACCTGATCTCGATGCTGGGTATGCACGGTTCGTATGCTGCTAATATGTCTATGTCGGAAGCCGACCTTATGATCGCTGTCGGAGCACGTTTTGATGACCGTGTAACAGGTAAGCTTTCTGAATTTGCCAAACATGCCCAGGTTATCCATATCGATATTGACCCGGCAAGTGTCTCCAAGCTTGTGACTGCGGACTTCCCTATTGTCGGTGACGTTAAAAATGTCATCAAAGAGATGATTCCTCTGGCTAAAGAGAAAGTAGACAGCACAAAGTATGCACAATGGCGTGAGACAGTAGCAAACTTTGACAAACTTCATCCTTTGGCGTATGAGGACAGTGATGAAGTGATAAAGCCGCAATGGGCGATTGAGCGTTTGGGTGAACTTTTAGGCGATGATGCCAATATCACAACAGATGTCGGTCAACACCAGATGTGGACAGCGCAGTTCTATCCATTCAGCCGTGCTCGTCAATGGATCACTTCCGGTGGTCTTGGGACGATGGGATTTGGTTTTCCTGCGGCACTGGGTGTTAAACGCGGCTGTCCGGACAAGGTCAGTATCAACGTTACGGGTGACGGTTCAATCTTGATGAACATTCAGGAACTGATGACATCGGTGGAGTACAAGCTTCCTGTTATCAATGTGATCTTGAACAATAACTATCTTGGAATGGTACGTCAGTGGCAGACGATGTTCTATGACAAGCGCCACTCATCAACAGACCTTTCCATGCAACCTGACTTTGTCATGCTTGCCGAAAGCTTTGGCGGTGTCGGTTATCGTGTCAAGACAAAGGAAGAGTTTGATGCGGCAATCAAAGATGCTGTCGAGAAGAACGTCGTCGCACTTATTGATGTGACGGTTAACCGTTTGGAGAATGTTTTACCGATGGTACCGGCCGGTGGGTCACTGTTTAATATGATGTTAGAGCACAAGGATAAATAATGGCAGATGAAAGACGCGTAATTTCTGTAATCGTAATCAATGAAGCAAGTGTTTTATCACGAATATCCGGTCTGTTTTCAGGACGTGGTTATAACATCGATTCATTAACGGTTGCGCCAATCCCTGAGTCTAACTATTCACGTATCACGATCGTGACCCAAGGTTCAGTCCGTGTTATCGAGCAGATCATCAAGCAGTTGCACAAGTTGATCCCAGTTCTGAAAGTATATGAACATGAAAACCTTGTCGAAAAAGAGATGGCTCTGGTAAAGTTCCCGATATCGGAATGCCTGAGTGATATCGCTGCCCTTTGTGAAGCGTACAACGGTAAGATCGTGAATGTCGGTGAAGATGTTATCATCTGTAATGTCGCAGACATCCCGCAGCGTGTGGACAATTTTTTAAAAGCCATCAAGCGTTTCCATCCTAAAGAGATCGTACGCAGCGGTGTTGTTGCGATGGAGATGTAGTGAAACTCTCTAAGATAGCTGAGGCAATTGGTGTCAGGTTTGAAGGTGCAGACGTAGAAATTGAAGGTCTGCATACATTAGGGGAAGCGACATCGTTGCAGATGAGTTTTTTAGATAATCCAAAATACCTCTCCAGTCTTGAAGAGACCAAGGCAGCTGCTGTGTTGTGTAATGCCGCAGCGGCTGAAAAAGTTCCTGAAGGGTGTATCGCTTTGATCGATGAAGAGCCTTATCTGAAGCTGGCACTTGCTTCAAAGCTATTTGCACCTGCGGTGATCGAGACGGAAGGCCCGGATCCAGTCATTGGAGAAGGTTCTTATATCGCAGCAAATGCCTATGTCGGTAAGGGAAGTGTCATCGGTAAGAACGTCAAGGTTCTTCCGGGTGCTTTTGTCGGCGATAATGCGAAGATAGGTGATAACACGATTTTACATGCGAATGTCAGTGTGTATCGTGATTGCGAAGTGGGTCAAGACTGTATCATACATTCGGGTACAACAGTTGGTTCGGATGGTTTTGGTTTTGCCCATACCAAGCTTGGCGAGCATGTCAAGATCTACCAGAACGGAAATGTCGTCATCGAAGATGATGTTGAGATCGGTGCGAACTGTGCGATCGACCGGGCTGTTTTTGGATCGACCTATATCCGCAAGGGGTGTAAAATCGACAATCTTGTACAGTTCGGACATAATGTCGATATCGGTGAATATACCATTCTTGTCGCCCAATGCGGTATCGCTGGTTCGACAAAACTGGGACGCAATGTGGTCATGGGTGGGCAGAGTGCCACTGCTGGCCATTTGACGATCGCTCCTTTTTCCCAGTTCGCTGCACGTTCAGGTATTACGAATGATGTGGTAGATGGGTCAAAGGTCTATGGGGGCTTTCCATTGATGGAACAACGTACATGGTTGAAACTTCAAGCAAAATTGGCTAGACTGTTAAAAACCAAATAAGGATTTCTTATGAGTAAGGTCATTCCATTGGATGGGACAAAAAACGGTGTCATTTCAGTCACTAAGATTGATGAGCCATATGGGGCAGGAAGTCATTCTGTTGCAAGTATAGGTATCTCTTTATCAGGAGATGATAAAAATCCTGAATGGAAAGTACATCTTCCTTTAAACAATCTCGATGATGTTATCGCTGCACTTCAGTCACTGAAGTCATAGACTGACAACATACACAGTACCCCTTTAGGCGGTACACCTCTCTTTTAGGATTCAACTTGCTTTTGCTCAAAACTCTTTTTAAATACTATTTTTATCTTATTATTATACTTTTTGTGGGACGTCTTGGCCTGTTTATCGTCTATTCGGACCGGTTTTTGGATGACGATGTGAACTATATGATGACATTTATCCATGGACTTCGAATGGATACGATTGCCGTCTCTTATCTGATGATTATTCCTGTTTTGCTGTTGAGCCTTACACCAAGGCTTATAGCTTCAGTTGCAGACAAGCTGCTGCGTGGATACTTTTTGATTGTTATCATGTCTCTTGTTTACATGGAAAATGCCACTTTTCCCTTTTTTGCACAATATGATGTCAGACCCAATTACAAGTTCGTAGAGTATCTGGAGTATCCCCAAGAGGTATTCGGTATGATCATGGCTGATTATAAACTCTCACTGGCCTTTGCTCTTGTCATGATGGGACTGTTGGGATGGATCTACCTCAAGCTATCAAAAGATGACTTTATCAAAGTGTATGATGATGTCTATTGGAAACGGCTAGCCCTTTTTATCCCTTTGGGACTGTTGCTGTTTATCGGTATTCGTTCTTCCTTCGGCCACCGTGCGGCAAACAACTCGGATGCGATGTACTCAAGTAACCGCGTCATCAATGAGATAACTAAAAACAGTATGTACAGTGTTGCCTATTCGATTTATGCCAATAAGAAGTTCTCAAGCAAGGTTATCAAACAGTATGGAAAGATGCCAACAAAAGAGGCCCTGCATCGTGTTGAAGCACGCTTGAATATAGAGATTGACAATAGACATAGGAACTCATGTCGTGATGATAGACAGAAACACTCATGCCGTAAGGAAAAGACGCATTTTAAACAGGAGAAGCCTAAAAACCTTGTCATCTTTCTACAGGAGAGTGTCGGTGCCCAGTTTGTCGAAGCGGTAGGAGGAGAGAAGGGTATTACTCCGGAGTTCAATCGGCTGGCAAAAGAGGGTCTTCTATTTACAGACCTGTACAGTAACGGAACACGCAGTATCCGTGGAATTGCAGGGATTGTCGCAGGTAATTTCGCTGTTCCGGGGAAAGGTGTGTTAAAACGATCGAAATCTCAAAGTGACTGGTTTACTATTGCCCGACTTTTCAAGCCTTTGGGGTATGAGACGAGTTTCATTTATGGGGGCGAGAGCCGTTTTGACAATATGAAAGGCTGGTTTCTCGGAAATGGATTTGACAAGGTCATAGACCAGGAAAAGATGGAAGACCCTTGCTATGTAGGGACATGGGGTGTCTGTGATGATGAAGTCGTTACCTATGCAGACAATGAGTTTACGGCGATGTATAAGGCGAACAAACCGTTTATGAGTGTCGTCTTCTCTACATCCAATCATTCACCGTTTGATTTTCCCGAAGATAAGATCGACCTAGTCGAAGGGGAAGAGAAGAAAAGTGTAAAAAATGCGATCAAGTATGCTGACTACTCTGTAGGACAGATGATTAAAAAAGCGAAGGAAAACGGATATTATGAGAATACCGTCTTTCTTATCGTTGCTGATCATAATGTACGTGTCTACGGCGACGATATCGTACCAGTAAACATGTTCCATATTCCGGGGCTGATTCTTGGTGGCGGTATCAAAGCCCAAGTGTACGATAAGACTTCGACACAACCTGATATCATCGCAACGGCATTAGACCTTGTCGGCGCCGATTTCACCTATCCCATCTTGGGGCACTCCATCTTCAGTGAGAAAAAACAGCAGCTCGCATTCATGCAGTTTAATGACAATTATGCGCTGATGGACCACGACAGGGTCGCGGTATTACGACCGGGAAAAGCGGCAAAGACGTATCAGTATGACAGAAATGAGAACCTTGCTTTGACGGACAAGCATCTGGTAGAGATCGAACATGACAAGGAACTGGAAAAAGATGTCCTTGCTTTTGTTTTAAGTATGAACCACTTGTATGATAAGGGGTTGTTTAAATAGCGATAGAGAAGTCTAAGAGCTCATTCGCTTTAGAAGAGAGCACTTTGAAATCATGTATTTCAGGAAGCTTGTATGCCGGCTGAAGGCGTGCAGAGATAAGGTTTTTGATCGTGATATCCGAGAAGCTCTGATCAAAGACTTCAAAGTAGTTGTTGACGATATTTTTCTGATCAAGACTCTGGATGTTCTTTTCTTGAGTAAAACCAAGGGCGTTTTCAGCCGATCTTGACTGACGTAATTCACTTTTTTGAGAAGGTTCAGAGTATGTCGGTAAAACGGTTTGTGTGTGTAGTTTCATCTTTACTTGTTATCTCATTTTTTTCTGTCAATATTGTAGCATAAAGCAGGACTAAGGCAAAACTTCTTGTCTTAGTCTTGCGATTTAATAGTTCTTGGCAATAAACTCTTTGATACGGCGTATTCCTTCACGGATACTATCAATATCGGTAGCGAAAGAGAATCTGAAATAGCCGTCTGATCCAAAACCTACGCCCGGAACGACTGCAACACCTGTCTCTTCCAGAAGTTTTTTAGAAAATGCAAGAGAGTCTTTTTCCACTTTTTGGATGTTGACGAAAAGATAGAAAGCTCCATCAGGTTTTACGACAGATAACCCATCGATAGCATTAAAGAGTTCTACGGCTTCATCTCTTCGTGCAGAGAATGCCTGGCGCATCATCTCGATGTCCTGGTCAGCAGAACCATCAAGACCTGTGATTGCCGCTTTTTGTGTGATGGAAGAGATATTTGATGTACTTTGACTTTGAAGCTTTTTCATTGCTTTGATCAGATCAGTGTCTTTAGCGGCAAGGTAGCCAAAGCGCCACCCTGTCATGGCTACTGATTTACTCAGTCCGTTGATGGTTATTGTACGTGCATACATATCATCACTGATAGATGCAGCAGATGTGAACTCACCGTCATAAACCAGTTTTTCATACATCTCATCACTGGCTACCATTACATCGGTTCCCTTGAGAACGTCTGCTAACGCTGTAAGTTCGTCTTTTGTATATACCGAGCCTGTCGGGTTGGATGGTGTGGTAAGGATCAACATCTTTGTTTTAGGGGTGATCGCGCTTTTAAGCTGTTCAGGCGTAATTTTGAAAGCTGTAGTATCGTCTGTTTCAATCTCAACGACTTTTCCTCCACAGTACTTAACAAGTTCAGGATAAGTCACCCAATAAGGTGCAGGGATGATGACTTCATCACCTTCATTGATCGTCACTTGAAAGAGGTTGAAAAGCGAGTGTTTTGCACCGTTGCTGACAATAATCTGGTTTAAGGCATAGTCAAGACCGTTGTCACGTTTCAACTTGGCACGGATAGCTTCTTTGAGTTCAGGAATGCCATCAACAGCCGTATATTTTGTAAAACCGTTGTTGATAGCAGCAATAGCGCTGTCTTTGATGACTTGAGGGGTGTCAAAATCAGGTTCACCTGCTGAAAAACTAAGTACATCTTTACCGGCTGCACGAAGTTCTTGAGCCAGTGTTGATACTGCAATTGTGATTGATTCAGAAAGAATGTCTATTCTATCAGAGAGCATGAAGACCCTTTTTAATGAAATGTTGATACGGGGAGTTTCTACTAGAGATGTCCCTGATATCGAACAATAAAATTTTGTATTGAAATTATAGCGGATTTTCTTATGGATTTATATTTTTTATAAGAAGGAGTGTGTTTGATGAAAAGCTTCTTAGGCTTTCATCGCTTTGATAAAGCTTTCATAAATATGTTCAAGTTCTAAATCCTGTTCAAGGATCTCATTATTGTCTTTTACCATCACATGTTCCAAGACGGCAACCCGTTTGAGCAGGTATTCAAAGATCTCTTTGTCAATATCAGGAAGTTTATTATGGGAGAAAGGGTCTTTACATCGTCCCTTGTCGACGACACGAGCCGGAATACCGATAGCGGTTGAACGATCCGGGACCTCTTTGACAACAACCGAGTTCGCACCGATCTTTGAGTTCTCACCAATTGTTATATTTCCCAGAACCTTTGCTCCGGCTCCTATAACAGCTCCTTTTTTGATAGTAGGGTGTCGTTTTCCTGTTGTCAGGTTGACCCCTCCAAGGGTAACACCCTGATAGATGAGTACATCATCTTCAATAATCGTTGTCTCTCCGATGACGACACCTGTCCCATGATCGATAAAAACACGGCTGCCTATTGTTGCTGCAGGGTGAATGTCGATATTGGTAATGATCTGATTGATTCCCATGATAAAACGCGCAAGGCGTTTCCAGTTACGCACATAAAGTCTATTGGCGATGCGATACCATGCGATTGCCCATACCCCCGGGTAGTTAAAAAAAAGTTCCAAGCGTGAGTGTATAGCGGGGTCATTATTGTATACATTAGTAAAATCTTCTTTGATTTG
>JBFEWG010000125.1:0-5548 GCA_041546465.1 Sulfurimonadaceae bacterium | reverse complement strand
GAAGTCATGATAGAAGAAGCCGTCGCTATCACAACACGGGTCGCACCCTCCTTTCTTCGCGTCGGCCAGATCGAACTTTTCGGTCGCCGCGCCCGAAAAAAAGAGCATCCAAAAGCGGTGGAAGAACTTGAGAAGATGATCTTGCATCTTATCGACCGTGAGTACAGTGAGGTAATCGATACGAGTTTGACACTTCAGGAAAAAGTGCTCTTGCTAGCAGGCGAGTTTCGCTCTCGTCTTACGGCACTTGTGGCAAACTGGATCCGCGTCGGCTACTGCCAGGGAAACTTCAACAGTGACAACTGTGCCGCAGGCGGCTTTACCCTTGACTACGGTCCCTTTGGATTTGTAGATATGTTTGACCCTAAATACCAGCCGTGGACAGGTGGCGGTCAGCACTTCTCATTTTTAAATCAGCCCCAGGCTGCCCATCGTAACTTCAACTCATTCTGCACAGCTTTGGCTCCCCTGCTTGCATCAGATCAGGACTCTCTGGATAAACTGGATGCGATCAAAGACGGTTTTTCTCTACTTATGCAAGAGCAGATTCAAACGATGTGGGCGAGTAAGCTTGGACTTGACACCTTTGATGCAGAACTGTTCAAAGAGCTCGTAGTGCTTATGCTGCAGACTTCGGTCGATTATACTATCTTCTTTCGTGAACTTTCACATATACCTGAGGACATTGAGCCTCTGAAAAAAAGCTTTTACCAGGAGTCGATAACGAGTGAAAGCATCCTGACACGCTGGTCAGAATGGCTGGAAAGATGGAAGTCACTCATCAATGCCACTTCGCCTGAGTTGCGAGAGAAGCTGTCGCAACAGATGAAAGGTATCAACCCAAAATACACGCTGAGAGAATGGTTCTTGGTGCCTGCCTATCAGCAAGCCACCGAGGGAGACTATACGCTCATTCATGAGCTGCAAGAGATTATGACGCATCCATACGATGAGCAGTCCAAAGAGACAGAAGAGAAGTACTACAGGCTAAAGCCCTCTGAGTTCTTTGCGATTGCGGGGATATCGCATGTCAGCTGTTCATCGTAAGATTAAAATCAAGCTTTTTTAATCAGTTCTCTCGCTGCCCACTGGGCGAACTCTGTTCGGGTACAGCTGTCACTTTGTCCGTAGTTTAGCCCCTCTGCACAGCGGTATATGATCAGATCATTTTTAGGGTTTGGGTTTGGCGCTTCATCGATGACTTGACGTACCGACCACTCCTTGCCATGCTTTCCATTGGTGTAATAGTGCCCCAGTTTGATCTCATCGGCACTCAGTTTATCATCTTCCGCATGTTGCAAGGTGAGTGTAAAGAGACGCTTGAGATCTTCTATAGTGATATCGACGACCAAGTCCATATCTTTTATCGCCTGCTCGATATGCTTACTGCGCAAAGAATCATTTACCGCATCTTTGCGGTTCATCTCCTTTTCTACAAAACGCATCATACCGATGGGATAACGCCGCCAGTCAAAGAGACTGTTAAAAACAACCGCGATGACAAACATGCTCATGACATTGATAAAGATCGGTGAGAAGATATACATAAACCCCAGATCATGGATCACAGGACCGCCTACAACAGCGACAAGGGCTGTAGCCCCGCCGGGAGGATGGATACTGTTTAAAAGATGCATGACACCAACAGACAGACCCACCGCAAGCCCTGCAGCGATGAAGATATTGGGAACAAGCATATAAGAAGACACCCCGATAAATGCGGAGACAAGGTTTCCCATAAAAAGGGCCCAAGGCTGGGACAAGGCACCGTGAGGAATGGCAAAGAGTAAAACAGCAGCTGCCCCCATAGAAGGGATCAAGAAGACTGCACCTTCCAGCCCGATGAGCAGATAGCTGATATAAAAAGTGACCGATATACCCAGTATTGCACCTACCGTAGCTACGATCTTTTCACTCTTACTGGTTCTCGAACGCTCAATACAAAAGAAACTTTTGAATCTTAGATAAAAATTTTTCATTCTGCATCCTAGCATAGAAAATAGACCTGGGCATTGACTTTTGTCAATATGCGCAAAGTACTTTGGGGACTTTGTATGACGTGTACTTCATACAAAGATTAAAGTATTCCGGGAAAGAAGACTATCCCTTTGTTAAAATTGGATCTGCACCTGTTTTGATCTTTCAACATAAAGAAGAACATTGGTAAAAGCATATTGGTCCACTTCTTCCATACCCGCGTGATCATATTCTAATAGATAGTCAAATCCCTCTAACGCAGTGTCTTTCACTTTTTTGAGGTGGACAGCGTAGACTAACAGATCAGCCAAATCACTCACGGGGATGATCTCTCTGAAATCTTTATTGAACTCATCTATGTACTCTTCGACTATATCTTCATTGGACATCAGAAGCATCCACAGTATGATCTTGTCTATCTTTTCGGGTGCATTGACCTTGTTTAAAAAGCGCTCATAGATCTCTTTGTTTTGAGCTATCTCATCAAGCTGTTCATTAGCCTGTGTGATCAAGAAGTCGATTCGCTCTTCAGTGAGTTTTTCATTTCTGCAACCATCTAACACGGCCTCTGCGATTTGCATTGTGTGCATATTTTCTCTTTTTTATTTGAATGTGTAATTATTGCAGGCTGTTCTAAAAATCTCTATTAAGAACTGATAGATCAGGTGTAAGTAAAAAAAGTTGAAGGCTAAGAGATGTTTTCGACGAGATCATTATCCGTAGGATAGCCCGGGACTTCAAAACCATCCTCATCAAAGAAATGTTTTTTGCCCGTATCCATACTGATGCATACCAGAGCGTAGGCTTCGTCTTCACGGACCTCTTTGATGATAAACCTCTTGCCCATGCGAGTCTTCCATCTCTGCCCTACTTTGAACTCTATAAACTCATATTCCACTGTTTGCTTTTCGCTACTGTATTATTTAGTCGTCGTTATGAAGTTGCCCGCTAAATTCAAAGCCAAACTTCATTTTAGCAGCTATCTCTTCTTGTACTTCTTCTATGGCATCATCCATTCTGCTTTCTACCTGATGAAGAAAAAATCTATATTGATTTTCATATTTAAAGCTATTTACTTTATAAGGTATTTTATCACCATGTTCTTCTATAAATTTCTCAAGAGTGTCTTCCCAGACTAAAGTCAGTTCACACTCTATACATCGTTCTTCCTCTTCACCAGGCAAGGTGTATTTAAACTCTACTTCTTCATCATACGTTATGACTTCAAACGTTTTTTGTTCGTTTTGAGACGTTGCTTCAGTGTTTGTCATTATGCTCTCTATTCGTAAGATATTAATTATTTAGAGTTATAACCAAAGTAGCTGTAAATTCGATAAGTTTTTATACTACTTCTCATTATTAAATTTATAAATATCTAGCGTTCTGATGACAACTATTTACTGCAAAAAGGGGATGTATAATCCCAGGGGTGTAATTTTAAGTAGCCTGTCCATTTTTTATAATATCTTGCATGATGTTATAGCCATGATTGAGTGCCAGGGCAATTGAGCCTCCAAGAGACCCTGCTATATCACCTGCAACATAGATACCCTCACTGTTGTAGTTTTTCTCATCGACTACGGGCTTGCCTTTTTCATCTGTTATCACAGGCGTGTTGCTTAGGAACTCTGTGGGAGTTGAACCCCCAAGCGCATAGATGATACGGTCATAAAGATGCGAACTTCCGTCACTGAACATCACCTTGCATCTGCCTTCAACGTCTTCAACGCCAAGAATATCCACACCCAGTTTCATCTCAATCTCACCTTTTGAAGCCGCATCCAAAAGATTTTTTCTGTTTTTTGGGTTTGGTCGGCTCAACTCCTCTTTTCTGTAGTTGAATGTAACCCTGTTATCTGTATGTATAAAGTAAGCAAACTCAGCAGCACTGTCGCCTCCCCCAACAACTAAGACCTCTTCACCTCCCTTACAGTCAGAGATGTTGTGCTGGATCTTTGTTTTTAATGTTTTTGGCAGATCATACTCCGGCTTGTTAGGTTTGCCCATCTTTCCTATAGCTATTACAAGACAAGATGCGAGGTAACTTTCATTTGCAGTTGTAGTGACTTTAAACAGTTTGTCTACTTTTTGGATTTTAGCGACCTCAGTGTTAAAGTGTGCGTCTATGAGGTGCTCTTTGAGAGCGTTTTCAAAGATATTGAGGGTGTCATCTTTTGTCCCGTCATCAAAATCTATATGCCCCTTAAGCTCAACACTGATTCCTTTCCAGTCCCGATCAACAGGTTTTTTATCATCAAAATATTTTCTGATCGTTGCAGAGTGGTTGGATGTTTTTTCAAAAAGTATTATATCTTTAAGCCCAAATATAAGGCTCTCGACAGCCGTTGCTATACCAGCCGGTCCGGCACCGATAATTGCGATGTCATATTGTTTTTGCATATTTGACTCCTTTTAATAAAAATTAATGGCAACCTAGTAGCTTAGTTCAACTACGAGGGCTACTATAGATAAACCTACTTTTGATACGACATATACTCTTTTTCAAACCCTTCTATATCGTTCTCTCTACCGATAGGTAGATTACGAACTTTTAGCTCAGGATGAATATCAGTCCGTATCCGTCTTTCTACACCATGTTTGATGGTGCTGCCTGAACTGCTACAGCCAACACAGGCACCTTGCAGTTGTACATAAATAATCCCTGATTTGATATCGATAAACTTTATATCACCGCCATCTGCAGTGATGCCTGGTCGAACTTTTTCAATTGTATTCTTAACTGGATCGACTAACTCTTCATCGGTAAAAGGTATCATAGTAATCTCCTTATAATATACGTTTGTTTCATCAGAAAATAGTGGAAGTTCTCTTAATAGGGTATAAATAATAAGGAGTAGTCATAGGGCACTTGTGTAGACTTAAAATGTAAGTGCAGATACACTCATATTTCGCAAACTATGTAAAACTGATCTGAGTCATTATGCCCTGAAACAAGAAGATGGCAATTCATCACCTGACCATAGTTTTTCAACCCAAGTGTTAAAATTGTATAATGTCCCATGGCCAAGGAAAACAGAATGTTCTTAAATAAAAAAGAAGCGACAACTGTAAAACTGACAAACTTTACACAATCACTAGAAACAGTCCAAACACCTCAAGAAAAAGAACGACAAAAAAAGATAAAAGAAAATGAGGATTATATCGAGCATATAAAAAAACATGACAAGAAAGCCTATGAAAGGTACTTAAGTTATTCAACCTATTTAAAACATTGAGCTCTGTTTTCCAAAGCTTTTTACGTCATTGAATTAAAATAGCTTCCTCACTTTATTTTTAATGTCCATGTTTTCAAAATTGAAGGTTAATGACCTGACCCTAACTTTTCTCTTTATTTTCATACCTTGTTAATTTGTAATTAAAGTAATCATTTGTGTTCAGACCCTATTTATGGAGATGAAAGTGAAGTCATCACACATGGGTGTACTTTGAAAGTGTTCAAACTTTAAATGTGATATGATTGTTATAAATTTTACGAGAAAAGTATCCCATCTCCTTACTCCATTTATTTATATTAGGTATGCCAATGAAACTTCTCTTACTTTGTATCATG
>JBFEWG010000009.1:0-28537 GCA_041546465.1 Sulfurimonadaceae bacterium | reverse complement strand
TGTAAAAACGGGTTTTTGCTAGACGGTTTTCCTCGTACGATCCCTCAGGCAGAGGCAGTAACAGCAGCAGGGATCGAGATCGATGCATGTATTGAGATCGATGTTCCTGATGAAGAGATCGTCAAGCGTATGTCAGGCCGCCGTGTTCACCAGGACTCTGGGCGTACGTATCACATCGTTTATAACCCGCCTAAAGTTGAGGGCAAAGATGATGAGACAGGAGAGGAACTTATCCAACGTGCTGACGATAAAGAAGAAGTGGTCCTTGATCGTCTTAAAGTATATCATGACCAGACACAACCGCTTGTAGACTATTATCAGGCACAAGCCTCAAAGATTGAGGATCTACAGTATATCCGTGTAGACGGGACACAGGATATTGCAGTCGTACAAGAGACGATCACATCCAAACTGGGTTAGATCGACCTTTTTTCTTACTCTGATCAGCAGCTGCTGATCATCAACCTTTTTTCTTCATTATCTTTTATAAAGTTGAGTAGATCACTTGTCTACAGCGCCTCTTTCAGGAGTTTTTCCCACAATTGATAGGCTTTGTCACTCAGGTGTATTCCATCGGTCGTAAACTCTTTTTTGAGACCTTGCTTTTGTGTATCTAAAAAATGTGGATAGAAGTCTACAAACGTAATGTTTTGTTTGTTCACCTGCATCTTGATCCACCGGTTCATTGTCCTGATGTCCTGATTGATACTTTGAGTTCCTCTGTCATCAATCACCGGTAAGAGGGAGAGAAGTGTTATCTTCTTCTTATCGTCGGATAAACTTTCGAGTATACGTCTGTAGTTAGCTTGAACTTCTCTCAACGGGATACGGTTCAAGATGTCGTTCACCCCGATCATGAGGACAATATGTTCCGCATCTTTGGTGTAGTGGAGACGGGACAGTACATCGGCAGTGGTGTCTCCGTCTATACCCATGTTGGAAGCTTTGAAGCTGGACCAGTTATGACGCATTGTCAATGAATCGCCTAAAAAGACAAGTCTGTTTGCTTTCATCTGTGAGAACTCCTGTAGCTTATACTCGTAAAAGCTCTGATAAGAGCGTGCCTCTGCCCAGCAGAAGCAAAGCAGAATGAGACTAAGGGTGAGGAACTTTGACATTGGAGTTTAAAAGGTAGCCGATAACAAGCACACAAACCAAGACACCCAGGGCAGGAAGCGAGAGATAGACATTGGCCAGGAAGACCAGCCATAAAAGGATGGCACCCAGTGGTGTAGGGACACCTGTAAAGTATTTTTCCGCTTCTCCCGGATCAGCAGCAATATTAAACTGAATAAGACGACGAAGACCTGCTATGACATAATAGATTGAGCCGATACCGGCGAAGACTTTGATCCAAGTGCTTTCCGTAGTGAAAACAGCTTCAAAAATCAAGAATGTCGGCATTAATACGAAGGTCAGGAAATCGGCAAAGGAGTCAAGTTGGATACCAAACTCATTGGATAGATTGTATTTGCGTGCGACTTTCCCGTCAAAGATGTCAAAGGCTCCTCCCATCCATGCAAGAACCACAGCAAGAAAGAAGTTCTGCTGGGTGATAAAATAGACGGCCATCAGTCCAAATGTGATATTCCCCATCGTGATCAGGTTGGCAAGGTTGAAATGGCTTTTTGGGCTGTATAAAAACTGCATCAGGGTCCTTTGAAAAAAAATGAATTATAGCAAAATATCAATTTTGTGTCATAATAGATAAGGTATTAATAATAGTTTAAAATGATATTCATTATCATTTTATCTTAGTAAGGGGGTCTATATGAAAATAGTAACAGGAAGCCTATTGGGTATGCTGGCTATTATGCCAGTACATGCACTGAGTGATTATCGCTGTACAGGGAAGAATCTGTGCGAGATACAGGAGTATAAAAAAGCCAGTTCGATTGATGAAGCGTTTGCTGAGGGGAAGGTCGAGGGAAATATACGTCTTGCCTATATTAATCAGGATAACCATGCTATTGGTGCTGCAGATACCTATGGGACAGCTATCGGGGGTCAGTTAAAGTATGAGACAGCAAGGTTCAAGAACCTCTCTTTGGCTGCAACTGCCTTTGTCTCGCAAAAGATCAGTGATCTCAGCGGGGACAAGGACAAGGGTGAGCTTAACGGAGATTTTTTTGGTGCTGATGGGAACTCATTCGCATATTTTGGCGAAGCCTATGTCGATTATGGGTATCAAAACTTTGATCTGCGCATAGGTCGTCAGAAGTTGGATACACCCTTGAATGACAGGGATGATATCCGTTTGCTTCCTAATACTTTTGAAGCTATCATGGCCGGATATGGTGGTATACGAGACACGGTTGTTGTGGCAGGTTATATCAATAGATGGGCTGGATATGATTCAGGCGATGATATTTCGAAGTTCAAAGATATGCCCGGTGGTGTGGATGCCGACGGCAATGCGATCAAAGGTGTCTTTCTTGCAGGTGTGATGAATGAGAGTATAGAGAATGTCGAGCTTCAGGCCTGGTATTATGATTTTGACAAGACAGCCGGAGTCCTTTATACCGAAGTGATGTACGGTGCCGAATATAAGAGTGCTTTGGCCGTAGAGGCAGGGTTACAGTATGCAAACTACAGTGAGAAATCGGCATCGGCAATAGAAGGTGATGTATACGGCGGTCTTCTTGCATTGGGATATGAAGGGGTGAACCTGGGTGCTGCTTTTAATGTGGTCAATGCAGCAGAAGGCAAAAGCATGATTTTAGGCTACGGTGGCGGTCCATATTTCACCTCTATGGAGGAGTGGACTATCGATGGTATGAATGACGGAGAGGCTTATGTCTTTGGAATCGAACTTGATTTTAGCAAGATACTGCTTGATGGTCTTAGTCTCGCCTATGCGTATGGAAAGTTTAATGGAAATACCCAGACGACAGCGGATTCATCTAAAGTCGAAGAGCATGACCTTATCCTGGCTTATGCTTTTGCGGAAAATGCAGACCTGGAAGTAAGTTATGCCGATGTCCAAGACAAAGAACACAGTGGAGTCAATGACATAGGGTATGATCGTATCCTGGCCCGTTTTAACTATTATTTTTAATGATAGTTGTTTTGTGATAAAAAGTGTGATACCATAAGTAAAATTAATCTGTTCAAGGGGCGGTATAGAGAATGAATTGGATATATAACTTCAAGATAAAGAACATACTCATCGGTGTAGCGGGAATGGTTGTAACTGTCATGCTATTAAGTACAGTGATGAACCAGCGTGGTTTGAATGCACTTAACGATAATACGAACAAACAGATGGAAGAGGTGTTACCCAATACCTTTGACTTCCTTAGCCTGCAACTTAATGTTGTGCAGGTTCAACAGTGGTTGACTGATATTGCGGCAACACGTGGAGCAGAAGGGTTCGATGACGGTTTTGATGAGGCCAAGAAACATTTTGACAAGGCGAATGAAGATCTGGACAGATTGATCCGTATGCATGCAGCTTTGGATGAGTCCGAGATGGTAGCCGGGCTTCAGGAGTATAAAAAAGAGTTGAAGTCCTTTTATGAGGTCGGCGTGAGAATGGCGAATGCCTACATCGAAGGTGGCCCAAGCGAGGGGAACAAATTGATGCTTGAACTTGATCCTTATGCGGTAAAACTCACTACAGCTTTAGACACATGGATCACTACGCATAAGCAGGAGTCCCATGAGATCGCTGTAATGATTAACGAGTCAACGAAAAATATGGCTATGATGAACCTGCTTTTGTCTGTGAGTGTTATCGTCGTGGCACTTTTCGCGGCAGGTGTGATTAATATGTTGCTTAACGGTATTCACAAGATCAACGAATACCTTAAGGTTGTCGCAGGACTCAATTTTAGAGAGACACTTGAGATAAAAGGGACAAACGAGATTGCGATGATTGCAAACAATGTTTATGGTGTCATGCAGACTATCAAAGAGTTTATCAGCGAGAATAAACGGGCTTCTATGGAAAATGCCTCGATTTCCCAGGAACTTTCGTCAACAGCCTTATCTGTAGGAAAGAAAGTAGAAGAAGTGACCAGTATTGTCAATAAGGCGACAGATAAAGCAAAAGAGATTACATCCGAGATTACTGTGTCTGTCAATGAGGCCGGTGATAGCAAGAAAAACATTCTCCTGGCGAGTGATAATTTGGATGAAGTCACCCATGAAATCACGAAATTGACGACGGAAGTACAGACGACGGCTGAGGTTGAAGCAGAGATGGCTAGTAAGATCGAAGAGTTGAGTGCAGATGCCGATCAGGTCAAAGATGTCTTGACGGTGATTTCAGATATCGCAGATCAGACTAATCTTTTGGCACTCAATGCAGCTATCGAAGCAGCCAGAGCAGGTGAACATGGACGCGGATTTGCGGTTGTTGCGGATGAGGTCAGAAAGCTGGCGGAACGTACACAAAAAAGTTTGGTCGAGATCCAGGCCACGATCAATGTCATTGTCCAAGCCATCATGGATGCGGGTGAACAGATGAACAAGAACTCGAAAAACATCCAGGAGCTTGCTGAGATATCATCTGAGGTCGAGGTCAAGATTACAACGACGGTTGAGATCATGCAAAATGCGACTCGTGTCAGTGAGAAGACGGTCAACGATTTCCAGGAGACCGGTACAATGGTAGATATGATTGCCAATGAAATCACGGATATCAACAGCATTGTCGAATCCAATGCAAGAAGTGTCGAAGAGATAGCCGCGGCAGCTGAACATCTAAGCAGTATGACAGAGAAGCTGGATCTTAATATGGACAAATTCAAAGTCTAATCTTTTTCAGTACAAATATTATATTTGTGCTGTTCCCTCATCTATAAAATCATGATTTTCTGAATCTTATAATAAATAAAGTAATATAATTGCGCAGATAGAAGTAAAAATTTATCCAACTTTAAAATGATTTTTATTATCATTATGGAAAATAAACCGATTCAAGAAGTAAACATGAAAAAACTAACGCAGTGTGAAAAGGGGTCGAGTTGTAAAGTCGCAAAGATATATGCGACTGGACCCTTAAAACAGCGTCTGATCTCTTTTGGTATGATGAAGGGGGTTGTTGTGGAACTTTTGGAGTATTCGCCGACAAAGAGCACCATTGAGGTGAAAGTCGGAAAGATGCGTATAGCGCTTCGTAAAGAAGAGGCAGAACTGATAGAGATTGAGGATCATGAATAAGATTAAAATAGCCCTGGTCGGGCAGCCTAATGTCGGTAAGTCGATGCTTATCAACTCGATTTCCAATGCCCATCTGCATGTGGGGAACTTTACAGGTGTGACCGTTGAGAAGTCAGAAGTGCATTTTGAGTTTCAAGAGTATTCGTTTACCGTCATTGACTTGCCGGGTACCTATGCATTTACGGATTACTCTATTGAAGAACGTGTGACCCATGATTACCTTTGCAATGAAGATTATGATCTTATCTTGAATGTTGTCGATGCAACAAATCTGGAAAAGAATCTTCAGCTTACAGCAGAGTTGATGACAATGTCGAAAAAGATAGTTGTCGCAATGAATATGATGGATGAGGCAGAGGCTGAAGGTATTGAGATCAATGAACGTTACTTTACTGAATTGACAGGTTTGCCGGCAGCGAAAGTCTCTGCCGTTGCTCAGACCGGTCTTGAAGAGATGCTTTATCTCGCTATCAAGACACATAAGGCTTCCCATCAGGAACAGAAACTCATTTTTTCCGAGGCACTGGAAGAAGAGATCACAACGATCACAGAGTATCTTGATACCCATAAGTTTAAAGCTCATATCTCCAATAGAAATATAGCGATCAATCTGCTTCAAAATGAAAAGAAAACATATAAGACCTTACATGACAATCCTATATGGATTGAATTGCAAGCAATCTTGATTGATGCCGATAGACATATTGCACTGCACCATGATACCCAGGATGTCAAAGAGGTTTTTGCCGAAGAGTATATGGCCTTTAACCGGGGGATAATCACCGAGACCGTTCAGATTACCAAGCCGGAAAACATTGAACTTACGATGACGGAAAAGATCGACAAGGTATTGATTCACCCGGTTTTCGGTATCCCTTTGTTCCTGTTCTTTATGTGGGGGCTTTTTCAACTGACCTTTGAAATAGGCTCTATACCTATGGATTGGATTGACGGCTTTTTCAGCTGGTTCGGTGATGTCGTCGGTGCTACGATCTCGAATGATGATGTCCGCTCACTCATCGTTGATGGGATTATTGCAGGGGTAGGTGCCGTTATCCTTTTTGTACCTAATATTGTGATCCTTTTCATCGGGATCTCTCTACTTGAGAGTACCGGATATATGTCACGAGTTGCATTCCTGCTGGATGGTTTCTTTCACCGTTTCGGTTTGCATGGACAGTCTTTTATTCCTCTTGTAACAGGATTTGGGTGTTCTATACCGGCTTACATGTCTGCACGTGTTCTTAAAAATGACAGGGATAGATTATTGACACTGTTTATCATAGGATTCATGTCTTGCGGGGCTCGTCTGCCAGTATATGTTCTCTTTGCCGGTGCTTTCTTCTCTCAGTCGCAGGCAGGAAATATTCTCTTTGCAATCTATATTTCAGGCGCACTTATCGGTCTGCTTGCAGCCAAAGTACTTCGTATGACAGCCTTCAAGGGTCTGGATGAGCCCTTTGTTATGGAGATGCCAAAATATAGATTGCCGTCGACCAAGCTTGTCTGGCACACGGTAAAGACAAAAACATGGATGTACCTTAAAAAAGCGGGTACTTTCATTGCAGCTGCTTCGATGTTGGTATGGTTTCTTAGTAATTATCCACATAACGAAGCATTGGAAGAGAGCTTTACAGCCAAAATAGAAGTCGCAAGTGATGAAGAGATCGTTGTTTTGCAAAACCAGTTGAGTGAAGCTTTATTGGAGCAGAGCTATCTTGGCCATATCGGTAAGTTTATCGAGCCGGCCTTTACACCGTTGGGATTTGACTGGAAGATGGCAGTCGCACTACAGACAGGTCTGGCAGCAAAAGAGGTCGTTGTCTCAACCTTGGGTGTCTTGTATGCTCTCGGAGATGAGGTGGATGCAGAGAGTTCCGGTTTGATGAATGCCATTTCTAAAAACATATCGTTTCCGGCAGCTGTAGCCTTTGTTGTCGTCATTATGATCTACCTTCCATGTCTGGCAGCATCAGTTGTCTTTACGAAAGAAGCAGGTGGTATAAAGTACTTTTTTTATCTCTTCGCCTTGACGACAGTAGTGGCCTATGTTCTGGCATTTATTGCGTATAGAATCACGCTTTTAATTGTTTAAAAGAGTAAGAAGTACAAGGTCAGGAAAATCATACGTCACTATTTGATATTTTTTGATACAATAATCCTATGATAAAAATATTAATGATAGAAGATGATTATGAACTGGCCGAGGTCCTGAGCGAATACCTTGTGGACCTTGGTATGAGCATTGAGACGGAAGAAGACCCGTTCAAGGCTTTAAGCCGTCTCAAACTGGAGAAGTTTGATCTGGTCATCTTGGATTTGACACTTCCTGGAATGGATGGTCTGGAAGTGTGTGCCGAGGTACGTGCAAAACAGAATATTCCCATCATTATCTCATCGGCACGATCGGATATCAAAGATAAGGTGACTGCCCTCGAACTGGGTGCGGATGATTACCTTCCTAAACCTTATGACCCTCGTGAACTTGAGGCTCGTATTCATTCCGTCCTTCGAAGGTATGAGAATGCAGACAGTGAGATGGAACCGGAACATTCTGATTTTGTTTTGGATACCGAAGCGATGGAGATACGCTATAAAAACAAGCTGCTTGACCTGACCAATGCAGAATACGGGATTTTGGCGTTTATGATAAAGAAACAAGGCTTTGTCATCTCCAGGGAAGACCTTATCCACAATGTCTCTGCTATCAATGAAGAGAGCTCAAACAAAAGTATCGATGTAATGGTGGGACGTATTCGTAATAAGATCGGAGACAAATCCCTGATCGAGTCCATCCGCGGGATCGGTTACAAACTCCTAAAATGACCCTCTAAGGGATGAAAGAAAAGTGATTGCCTAGATATTCCATACTCATAACCGTTTTAATTGCAATGATTGTCACATTGAGTACGGTTAGTTATACGGTCTGGGAGTTTTACAAGTTAAACCGTCAGCAATATCTCTCAAACATATTCTCAAAGAATGAACTTATTCGACAGATTTATAATGATGCCCTGGAAAGGAAGAACTCATCTGTTATTCTGGAAGCGAATCTAGAGCTTTATCAACTCTACAGTATTCATGATATCAATTTGCGTGAGAAGATTTTTGCGGATGCGGAACGTGTGCTGAAGGAGACCTTTGAAACGCCAAGGGAACTTGAAGAGCGTTCAAAAAAAATACAGCTTTTTCCGGCTCTCTTACGAGAGAGTTCGATCGAGATGATGATCTATAACGAGACGATCTATTTTCATCTCAATACCCTTGACACCTCTTTGCTTTTGGAAGCCCGAGGTCTTGAACCCTATCATATGGGTAACCTGTTGTATGCTTACCTTACAATCGTGTGGATTATCCTCTTTTCATTTTTTTATATCTTAAGAAGCTTCTATCCGCTGCAAAAATTGCGTACGAAGATCAAAAAATTTGCAGAGGGTGATTTGCAGGTCTCTTTCAAAGTCGAAGGTAAAGACGAGATATCGGAGGTCTCAAACGAGTTTGATAATGCAGCAAAAAAAATCAACGCACTGATTGAGTCACGTAACCTTTTCCTGCGTAATATCATGCATGAACTAAAGACACCGATTACCAAAGGACGCTTTTCTGTCGAGATGTTGGAAGATACAAAATACAAGACACGTCTTTTGAATGTCTTCATCAGGATGGAGAGTCTGATCAATGAGATGGCCTTGATTGAGCAGATAGCCTCAGGGTTTGAGCAGACTAACGTCGAAGAGTACAGGGCAGTGGATATCATTGCGGAAGCGATCGATATGGGGTTTTTCGAAGAAGAGAACTATACGCTTGATATTAATAATGAGCTGATGTTCACGGTTGATTTTAAACTCTTTGCGACGGCGATCAAAAATATGATAGACAATGCTATCAAATATTCAGATGACAGAAAAGTTATTATTACAGCGCGAGACGGAAAGTTGCTGTTTGAAAATTATGGAAAGGGTCTGAATGAGCCGTTGTCTTATTACACGGAGCCCTTTACCAAATCGCATAAGGCGGTTCACAGTTTTGGTCTTGGCCTTTATATTGTCAATGCGATTTTGGAGTCACACGGGTATCAACTGGCTTATGAGTATCTTAACGGATGGAACCGTTTTTGGTTCGAGAAAAAGGGTGACTTTATCGCTAAAGTCAGTTAGAGGCTTTTATTTCCTAAGAGTCCCTCTATTTCTACAGCTTTGTCGATGATTAACTGCATCTCTTCCTGATTGGACTTTGCTGTATCAGCTGCTTGTATGATAGCTTGGATAATAATAGATATCGAAGCGTGGATGTCTGAGAGGCTTTTTTGTGTTTTATCGGCGAGTTTTCGCACTTCATCGGCGACAACGGCAAAACCGCGTCCGTGTTCACCGGCTCTTGCGGCTTCGATTGCGGCATTGAGTGCAAGAAGGTTAGTCTGATCTGCGATATCACTGATGACAGCCAGGACATTTTTGATGTCCTGGGTATCCGTACTGAGCTGATCAAACTGTAGCTGAAATTCATCCTGTTTCTGGATGGAAGACTCAAGTGAAGTATTGAGGGCCTGAATGCTCTGTGTGACGACCTCACCATGTGAAAGCATCTCTTTGTCTTTTTGGCACTGCTGCTGTACATTGTGCAGTTGGGTTTCAAGTCTTGAAATCGTGGCATCGAGTGCGTACTGACGCTCTTTTTCCTGAGTCAAGGCTGTTGAAAACTCTTCTTCTTTGCTTGCAAAGCTTTTCTCTTGGGAAACTTTTTCATTTTCTATATAGATGATGCGTTCCTGGATATTAAGAACTGACTCTTTCGTCCGGGAAAGTTCATCGTTGATAGTCTCAAAGATATTCTCGTCCTCAGAGGATTCTGGAGATATTTTGTGTAAGTTTTGTGCCAGATAAGTATATGTCTTCCAGCTGTATAGTAAAGAAACAAGGCTTAGGATGGAGACAAGTACAATCATGAGGAACTGGCTATTTGAGCTTTGATGTTCCGGGTGGACTGTGTTGTTATGTTGAAGCAGTTCATGTCCGAGTCTGTTCATTGTCTCATATTCAGATTGAAGTTCAGAGGCAAAAGCTGCCTTGTCTGAAGGAAGCTCCTCGATGATAGCAGCGATGTGAGAAGACATCATTGCATCACGTTGATAGTCAGGAGTTGTTTTGAGACTCAAGTTTGAAACAATTTCATCATGTGCTGCCAGGGCCAGATAGATGAGTGGCAATCTCTCTTCTGCCTTTAACTCAAGACTGACATCATCTATCAAGCGCTTGAGCTTTGTATAACTCTGTTCAAAATCAGAAGCATCAATCTCATAAGTAGCAGGGTGTGTAGCTGCAGATAAGGAAAAAAAGTATGCAAGGGTGCTGATGCTCAGGCCTAAGATGAGTACACTAAGGATGATAAAACGTTTTTTGATTTCTGTCATGCTTTTCTAAAGCACTTTTTATGCCATAAGTCATTATAATAATTTGATGAAAGAAATATTGATAACGAATGACGACGGCTATGATGCGAATGGTCTACGGGCATTGATCGAAGCACTTAAAGATGTAGCACATCTGACGATCGTCGCACCGACAAGTGAGAAGTCGGCATGTGGGCACTCTTTGACGTTGACCAGACCTTTACGTTTTGTCGAAGTCGATGATGATTTTTACAAACTCGATGATGGAACACCGAGCGACTGTGTCTATCTGGCATTACATTCGCTTTATGGGGATAAAAAACCCGATCTTTTGATCTCGGGGATCAACCGTGGTGCCAATATGGGTGAGGATATTACCTATTCGGGAACGGTTGCAGGAGCGATGGAAGCAGTATTGCATGATGTCCCGGCTATTGCCATTTCTCAGGTACTAGGCGTCTCTCAGCATGGACTCGACGTTGACTATAGCTTGGCCCAAGAGGTGATCAGAGATTTGGTCATGAAAGTGTTTGAGGATAAGTTCCCTCTTCCTCACAGAGAGCTGTTGAATGTCAATATCCCACCTGATATCAAGGAGATTTCTTACCAGGTGACTTATGCGGGATACAGATTTTATGAGAATGATGCTCACCTGCATCGCAATCCACGGGCGGAAGAACATTGGTGGTTAGGTCTGCATCCTCTGCAGTGGAAAAAAAGAGAGGGAGAAGGTATGACCGATTTTGATGCAATAGAGGCGGGAAAAATCTCATTGACTCCGGTCATGCTTGACTTGACAGCATATAAATCCATGAGAGAACTGGAGGCCTTTCTTGCCTAGGTATGAACGCTCAAGGATGCTGCTCGGCGATGACTTTGAGAAGATTAGAAGTGCCAAGATACTGCTTCTTGGGGTGGGTGGTGTAGGCAGTTTCTGCCTGGACTGCCTACACAGGAATGGGGTCCATGATATCACGATTATCGATTTTGATACCTATGATGCGAGTAACCAGAACCGTCAGATGTGGTCTGAACTGCATGAAGGGGAATCCAAGGTAAAAGCCCTGCAGAAACATTATCCCGAGGTCAAGATCATGGATATGAAGATCACTCCGCAATGGGTCGAAGAGTTTGATTTTGAGCCTTATGACCTGGTGCTGGATGCGATAGATGATATCCATGCCAAATTGGCTTTGGCGCAAAAATGCTATAAAAAACTGATTTCTGCTACGGGTTCGGCAAAGCGTTTGGACCCTACAAAAATCGAAGTGGCAACGATTTGGAAAACCCACGGTGACAGGTTTGCATCAAAAATTCGGTATGAGCTTAAAAAACGTCGGTTCTCAAAAAAATATCCCGTTATCTTTTCAACAGAACCTGCCCATACTAAAGTCAAAGGGAGTTTTGTCGGTGTAACGGGTGCCTTTGGTCTGACGATGTGTTCACTGGCCGTGAAGAAGATTTTAGAGAAATGATTCCTCAAGAGGTTGATGGTGTCCGTTACATTCCTGAAGAGGGGAGTCTGACCGCTGAATCCTACGGCGAGAAAAAACGGCTGTTTCTTGATGAAAATGCAAAAGACTTTTGTGTTGGTGAATACGGTGATGGATGCGGGGGCGGCCGGGTTTTTATTCTTTATGACAGTTATGTGAAGGTGTATGATCTTGACAATAGCGAGCCAATGCTTTTGCTGCAAGATCTGACTCAGGCGAAAAATATCAGTAAACACGGTTGCAACCTCCACATTGAAACAGCCACGAAAAATATAAGATTTAATCTCTCAACCATGAAGGAAGAATAGTGAAACTATTAGTATCGGCTTTGGAACCATCATCGAACCTGCATTTAAAAGCGCTCTATGAGCATCTAAACGGAGCAGAACTTTGCGGTATATTTGACGAAAGCCTGGGAAGCCCGTTATACAGCCCTAAAGATTTTTCTGTCATGGGGATAAAAGATGTTATCGGGAAGATATTCGCAGCCAAAGAAGCGATGGCTGAACTTGTGTTTTTAGCCGGAGACGCGGACAAGGTGCTGTTGATAGATGCACCGGCATTCAACCTTCCGCTTGCCAAGAAGATCAAGGAGAAGTACCCGGACAAAGAGATCTCCTACTACATCCTTCCAAAGGTATGGGCGTGGAAGAAAAAGAGGGCGTTCAAGGTCGACAGGTACTGTGACAAGTTGCTCTCTATTTTTCCCTTTGAAAATCAGTTCTACCCGCGTTCAATCTATGTAGGCAATCCTTTGATGGATGAGATAGAAGCGTTTAAAGATGAGGTAAGCCAGAACAACAAGGTAGCGTTTCTTGCCGGAAGCAGAAAATCTGAAGTGCGTTCACTTATGCCTGTCTATCATGAGCTTCGAAAAAAGCACAAGGAGGAGGCTATCTTGGTCATCCCTCCTCATTTCAGCGATGAGGAGATAGCAGAGTTGTATGGAGATATCTCAGCTTTTACTGTCATAAAAAAGACACATAAGGCTCTTTTTGAAGCAGACTTTGCCTATGTGTGCAGTGGGACAGCAACACTTGAGTCTTCTTTGATAGGGACACCGATGGTCCTGGTCTTCAAGGCGAATCCTCTCGAATACTGGATAGGCAGAAAGTTTGTGAAACTCAAACATGTCGGTCTTGCCAATATCATCTATGACTTTGAGGATAAAAATGAGATGCATACAGAACTTTTACAGGAAGATGTCAATGCACAGAAGATGTATGAAGTCTACGAATCGATTGACAAAGAGACGTTCTTACAGCGTTCGATTGAGTTAAGAGAATCACTTGGAAAGAGTCGCTTGAAAGATGTAGCAGAGATCATTTTGAATTAAGGAACGGCAGTATGGAAGATATCTACAGTGCGATAGGAACGGTTAACGGGATTGTCTGGGGACCACTTATGCTGGCTCTGATACTCGGGACAGGACTTTACCTGAGTCTTGGGCTTAAATTTATACCGATTCGGATGATCAAAGCAGGTTTTATCCTTATTTACCAGGGGCGCAAAGAGGATAAAAAAGAGGGAGAGATCTCTCCTTTTAATGCCTTGATGACCTCACTCTCGGCAACGATAGGAACCGGAAATATCGCCGGAGTGGCAACGGCTATTTTTATGGGGGGACCGGGGGCACTTTTTTGGATGTGGATGGCAGCTTTGCTGGGTATGGGGACAAAATATGCCGAGGCTGTCCTTGCTGTTCACTACCGAGAACTGGATGAAGAGGGAAATCATGTTGGCGGACCGATGTTCTATATCAAAAATGGTCTGGGTGAACGATGGAAATGGTTGGGTTTCCTTTTTGCTTTTTTTGCTTCATTCGCCGGTTTTGGCATCGGCAATACAATCCAGGCCAACTCGGTCTCGCATATACTTGAGTCTTCTTTTGGTGTTCCGGAACTTTTCAGTGGACTTCTCTTGGCTTTTTTAGTCGGCTTGGTCTTGATCGGCGGTATTAAACGTATTGCTCACTTGGCGGGAGCACTTGTCCCTTTTATGGCGATACTCTATCTTTTTGCCGGAGTGAGTGTCCTGCTTTTGAACCTTACCGCTGTTCCGGATGCCCTTGCTTTGATCGTCAGCTCCGCATTTACAGGTACGGCGGCAGCCGGTGGTTTTGCCGGAGCGAGTATCTGGGCTGCGATGCAGTTTGGTGTAGCCCGGGGAATATTTTCCAACGAGGCAGGTCTTGGATCCGCCCCAATCGCCCATGCTGCAGCGAAGACAGACTCTTCTGTAAGGCAGGGGATGGTTGCAATGATGGGAACCTTTATTGACACGATCATCATCTGTTCGATCACAGGTCTGGCCATCGTGCTCTCGGGCGAGTATGTTTCCGGTGAATCTGGAGCAGCACTCTCAGCCCTGGCTTTTTCAAGGATGCTTCCTTTTGCCGGTGAGTATGTCGTTACTTTCGGACTTATCCTTTTTGCGTTCACAACATTGGTGGCATGGAGTTTTTACGGAGAGAAATCTGTCTATTTTATTCTGGGACAAAAGGCGATCTTGCCTTTTAGGCTTTTGTGGGTAGTGGTCATCCCCTTTGGTTCGATGATGGATCTGAAGTTTATTTGGCTTTTGGCAGACACCTTGAATGCTTTGATGGCCTTACCGAATCTAGTCGCGTTATTACTGCTAAGCCCTGTGGTCTTCAAGCTGACAAAGAGCTATTTGGCTAAATAGGTTATAATATCCGTAAGAAAATAATAAATTAGTTATCAAGGAACCATCTTGGAGCAGAAAGAACCGATGACAAAATTCGGATATGAGAAATTATCCGCTGAAATGAATCATTTGAAAAACACAGAACGTCCTGAAATCGTCAAGGAGATTGAGGCGGCATTGGAGCATGGAGATCTTAAAGAAAATGCTGAATATCATGCAGCAAAAGAGAAACAGCGTCTGATCGATGCACGCCTCAATGAGCTTTCAGACCTTTTAGGATCTGCACAGATCGTTGACCCTTCAGAACTTGAACATGCCCGCGTGAGTTTTGGCTCAACGGTAGTGTTGTGTGATCTGGAAACTGATGATGAGCTCACCTATACAATCGTCGGGGGATGTGAAAGCAATCCTGACGAGGGGTTGATCTCGTTCAACTCTCCGTTAGCAAAGCAGCTTCTTGGAAAAGAAGAGGGTGACGAAGTGAAGGCAAAACTCCCTGGCGGTATTAAAGAGTTTGAAGTCATGGAAGTAAAATATCAGGAGATCGTATTTGACTGTCACTAAGGTAGGTATAATCGGGGCCAGTGGATATACGGGTCTGGAACTGATCAAACTTGTGCTGGCACATCCTTACTTTGAACTTTCGTATGTATCGACCAGTGAGGGTGGGTGCAAGCTTTCCGAACTGCATCCTTCTCTGCTTGATATTTATGAATGTGATGTGCTTAAAGCGGATGCCGTTACTGCTGCCGAAAAGTCAGACCTTGTCTTCCTAGCACTGCCTCATAAGACGGCGATGGAGTATGTCAAAGAACTGATAAAGAGTGATGTGAAGATCGTTGACCTCTCAGCCGACTACAGGTTGGAGCAAGCGCGTTATGAAGCGCACTATTGCAAACATATTGATGCAGCAAATTTGGATAAATCAGTATACGGCTTGCCGGAATTGCATAGAGAAGAGATCAAAAAAGCACAGCTTGTCGCCAATCCGGGCTGCTATCCGACATCAGCGATTTTGGGGATACTGCCTTTTGTAAAGTATCTTAAAGCGGATTCAGACATCATTGTTGATGCTAAGAGCGGGGTGAGCGGTGCTGGTAAAAAGTGTACAGAAAACACCCATTATGTGAGTATCAATGATAATCTTTTTGCCTATAATCCTCTAGGGCACAGACATGGCCCTGAGATATTTGAAAAGGTTTCGCTTAAGACAGAGAAGGCATTTCAGGTACAGTTCGTCCCTCATCTGATTCCCGCGACGAGGGGGATGCTGGCTTCTGTATATCTTCAACTGGATGAAGAAATCGATGCAGCATCGGTCCTACAGGAATACTACAAAGATGAGAAGATGGTACGGGTTCGTTCACATCCGGTAGATATGAAAAGCGTTGCAGGTACAAACTTCTGTGATATTTTTGTCAAACAATCAGGCACACTTCTTTTTATCTCATCTGCCATTGATAACTTGCTGCGTGGAGCGAGTTCGCAGGCAATCGCCAATGCAAACCTGATGTGTGGATATGAAGAAACTACTGGACTTCCAACCCTCGCTTATGTCCCGTAAAATAGTCCTTAAAGAGGGTGCAATCCTAATAGCGGACGCGCACTATTCAGATAAGTACCCCCATTTTTTTACCTTTTTACAGGCCCTTGATGAAGGAAAGATCAAGACACAACAGCTTATCCTTATGGGGGATATGTTCGAACTTCTTTTTGGTGTCATCAGACAGACACATGAAGACAATGCTAGAGAGATTGCATTGCTTAACAAGTTGTCACAAGAGATAGAAGTCATTTACTTTGAGGGTAATCATGATTTTGGGCTCAAAGATATCTTTCCGAACATCAGAATATACCCTTTGCAAGAACAGCCTCAAATCGCGCTGTTTAATCAGCAGATCATACAACTGTCGCATGGGGACACACGCACACCTTTTGGCTATCGACTTTATACGAAACTCATTCGTAATACATTGATCCTGGGGTTTGTCGGTCTACTTGATAAGTTATGTTCACATTGTATCATCGAGTGGTTAAAAAGAAGAGGCGAGGAGAAAGATCCCTGCTACAAAATTGAAGGTTTTACAGATATTATTGAGAAACGGCTGGACTATCTAAAAGCAGAAAATTTGGATGTCGTTATAGAGGGACATTTCCACCAAAATACGAAATTTTCCCTGTACGGTTTTGATTATATCAATTTGGCCTCATTTGCTTGCAATCAGAAATATTTTATTGTACAATCTAAAGATAAGCAGTTATCTGTTCAGGAGACCCGATTTAAGGAGTCCTAGTGAAAAATGACAATATTTTAAAAGTCGGAACCAATGAGATGGAACTGGTCGATTTTAGAATACTCAAGCAAGAAGATGGTTACGTATACGAAGGCATCTATGGGGTTAATGTTGCCAAAGTACGTGAGATTATCAGAAAACCCCGTTTGACAGAGCTTCCAGGTGTTCCGCATTTTATTGAAGGGATTTTTGACCTGCGCGGAGTGGTTATACCGGTTGTCAATCTGGCAAAGTGGATGGGGATCACATCACCCGAAGGGGCTGAAGATAATACTCGTGTCATCATCGCTGAGTTTAACAATATTTTGATCGGTTTTGTTGTGCATGATGCTAAACGAATTCGACGTATTAGCTGGAAAGATATCGAACCAGCTTCGTTCGCTTCGGGTGAAGGTGCTTTGGATAAGAGCAAGATTACGGGTGTGACACGCATTGAAGACGATGCTGTATTGTTGATTTTAGACCTTGAGAATGTCGTACAGGAACTTGGGTTATATACACCGGATAACGGAGAAGTCGCGGCTCATCAGAATGAGTTCAGCGGTATCGTTTTGTTACTCGATGACAGTTCAACGGCAAGAAAGATCGTCAAAGATGCCTTGGTCCAAATGGGATTTAAGGTCGTCGAAGCGGTTGACGGGGAAGAGGGACTTCAGAAACTACATGACCTTTATGAGATGTACGGAACAGAATTAAAGGATCATCTGCGTCTGATCGTATCAGATGTAGAGATGCCGCGTATGGATGGATTCCATTTTGCAGCGAATGTCAAAGAGGATAACCGTTTTGCGAATATTCCGATTGTCTTTAACTCGTCTATCAGTGATCATTTTTCTGAAATACGCGGTAAAGAAGCAGGTGGGGAAGCCTATCTGGTTAAATTTGATGCGCACACTTTTTATGACGAAGTCGCGCGCATTGTTAAATCTCACGTTGAGCAAGGGGCCTAAATATGGATGAGTTTCAAGAGATATTACAAGATTTCTTAATTGAATCATTTGAACTGATCGAACAACTTGACCAAGATCTTGTCGAGTTGGAGAGTACACCGGAAGATTTGGAGCTTTTAAACCGTATTTTTAGGGTTGCACATACGGTAAAAGGTGCAAGTTCATTTTTAAACTTTGATGTCTTGACCCATCTGACCCACCATATGGAAGATGTACTTAACAGAGCCCGACATGGGGAAATCGTTATCGATGCAGATATCATGGATGTGGTCTTGGAATCGATCGATTTGATGAAGACACTTCTCAATACAATCCGGGATACAAGTGAAGATGGAGGGGTTGATGTTGAAGCCTGTGTTGCACGTTTAAAAGCAATTACAGAGGGAGAAAACCCAACGGAAGTCGAGATACCAGAAGCGGCTCCGGTCGTGGAAGAACCTGTAGCAGTTGTTGAAGAACCTGTGGTTGAAGAGAGTGAAGATGAGGAAGAGCTCGACTTTTCCAATATGAGTGATGAGGATGTTGAAGCAGAGATTCAGCGTCTGTTGGAAGAGCGTCAAGCCGAAGATAAAGCGAAACGTGAAGCGAAGATCGCTGCAGGAGAAGATGTACCGATGATGCCGGAAGTAGAAACAGCGGCACAAGAGGAACCAAAAGCAGAAGAACCTACTCCTGAAGAGCCAGCGGCAGCTGCTCCGCCACCACCACCTGCAGCACCGGCACCTGCTGCCGAGGCAAAAGCAAGACCGCAGGCTGAGAAAAAAGCAGCACCACCTGCCGCTACAACGGTAGAGCAGACAATCCGTGTGGATGTAAAGCGACTTGACCATCTGATGAACCTGATCGGAGAGCTTGTACTGGGTAAAAACCGTCTGATCAAGATAAATGACGATGTAGAAGAGAGGTATGAAGGTGAAGAGTTCCTTGAAGAGTTGAACCAGGTCGTATCTATCGTATCACTTGTCACAACCGATCTACAGATAGCCGTTATGAAGACAAGGATGTTGCCGATCGGAAAAGTCTTTAACAAATTCCCTCGTATGATCCGTGATCTTTCGCGTGAACTTGGCAAGAAGATTGAACTTGAGATCAGCGGTGAAGAGACGGAGCTTGACAAGTCAATTGTTGAAGAGATTGGTGATCCTTTGGTTCATATTATCCGTAACTCCTGTGATCATGGTGTCGAGAGTATTGAAAGACGTGTTGCGGCCGGAAAACCGGAGGCAGGGACTATTGCACTTAAGGCCTATAATGAAGGGAACCATATCGTCATTCAGATTACCGATGACGGTGCAGGGATGGACCCGGATTTCTTGAAAACCAAATCTATTGAGAAAGGTGTTATCTCGGAGAAAGAGGCAGATCTCATGAGTGACAAAGAGGCTTTTTCTCTTATCTTCCGTCCCGGATTCTCGACGGCAGCTGCTGTGACAAGTGTCTCCGGTCGTGGTGTCGGGATGGATGTTGTCAAAACAAATATTGAAAAGCTTAACGGTATTATCGACATCGAGAGTGAACTGGGCAAAGGGACAGTGATGAAACTGAAGATCCCACTGACTCTTGCGATCATTCAAGCGCTGCTCGTAGGAGTTCAAGAGGAGTATTATGCTATCCCGTTAGCCTCGGTCCTTGAAACGGTACGTATCAGTAAAGACGAGATATATACTGTTGAAAGCCGTTCTGTCATGCGCCTAAGAGAAGAGGTCCTCTCCTTAGTCCATATTGCAGATATCTTTGAAGTTGAACATGTTTTTGACACGAGTGAACATGCCTATGTCGTTGTTCTGGGACTTGCAGAATCAAAAATCGGTCTGATCGTTGATACTTTGGTAGGACAGGAAGAGATTGTAATCAAGTCCATGGGTGAATACCTACATGGTATGGATGGGATAGCAGGTGCCACGATACGTGGTGATGGAGGCGTGACGCTGATCGTTGACGTTGCTGCTTTGATGCACATGGCTAAATCGATCAAATCGACTGTTACCGGAGAAAACGGTGGAAGCGGTAGTGGGGGTGCAAGAGCGAAGACACAACCTAGTGATTATCATGTAATGATCATTGATGATTCAAAAACAGATAGAAAAATTATGTCAACTGCATTGAAACCATTGGGCATTACTTTGGTGGAAGCGACAGACGGTGTAGAAGCATTGAATATTTTAAAATCCGGTGAACATAATTTTGATGCATTACTTATTGATATCGAGATGCCGCGTATGGATGGATATACCTTGGCTAGCGAGATCAAGAAATACAACAAATACAAAAACTTACCGCTAATCGCCGTTACATCGCGTAGTGGAAAAGCAGATAGAATGCGCGGAGTAGAATCTGGTATGGTTGAATATATTACCAAACCGTATTCACCTGATTATCTGCAAAATGTCGTTAAACGTAATATCAAGTTTAGCTTTTCTGAGGAGTCAGCATCATGAGCAATGAGAAATTACAGCAGATCATAAATAAACAGCAAGATCAGATCTCTCCGGCTGACATACAGTTGGAGAACATTGTTCAGTTGGTCGGCTTTGTCGTCGGAGAAGAAGAGTTTTCTGTGCCTATTTTAAGTATTCAGGAAATCATCAAGCCGATTGAATGGACAAGAGTGCCTAGAACACCGGATTATGTACTTGGTGTTTTCAATCTACGTGGTACAGTCATACCTTTGATTGACTTGCGCCTGAAGTTCGGACTACCAAGTGAAAAGATGACAGAGAACAGTCGCTTTATCGTAATGAAGAACCATTTGGAAACGGCTGGCTTTGTCATCGACAGGCTGACGGAAGCGATCCGTTTGAAACAAAGCGAAATAGGACCGGCTCCGGAGACTGCTCTGGAAGATCAGAGTATGATCGAAGGGGTGGGAAAACAAAACGACAAGATCCTTACGATCTTAAAGGTAGACAAACTACTGGAAAGAGACTTTTAAAGTACTCTTCCACTCTTGCTAGGAAAGAATATCCTTGGCAATTTGAAATTGATTAGCCGTCATCAAATGCACCTTAGGGTGTATCTTCATAATATCATCAAACAGATTCTTGCTCAATTCAAACCCGACTTTATACTCCTCTTCAGGTGAGATCGCATTAGCCTTTCGCAAAGACTCAATCCAGTATTTCGGTACATGAATACCCGGGACATGAGAGGCTAGGAATTGTGCGGTTCGCAGCTTTGTGATTGGAAAAATTCCCAAGATCATCTGTGCTTTCTGGGCAGAGTCACAACAGTCACTTTTGGCACTCTCAAGCATCTCTAAAAGAAGTTCTGCATTGTCTGTGTCATAGACAGGCTGGGATATAAGCCCAATAGCACCGTGCTCGATCTTCTTTTTTATCTTTTTCTGAAGTATCTTTGGATTTCTGGCAAAGGAATTGGTGACGGCAAAAGGATAAATTGTTTCTGGTTTGGCTGCCAAAGGCTTGCCTGCATAATCTATACCGCTGTTGAGACAGGTGACCATATCAAGTAATAGCGAGGAGTTCCCATCAAAGACACCCTTGGCATTTGGTTGATCTGACATTGCAGCACTGTCGCCGGTCAAGGCCAATATAGCCCGGATATCAAACTCATTACCGCCTAGAAGATCAGATTGCAGGGCTATTCGGTTTCGATCACGCATACTCATTGTCGCAAGTACAGGCTTTTTGAATTCGTTTTGAAGTTTGATTGCCGCAAGAATGGAATTGTATTTTAACTTGGCAAGGGGGTTGTCAGTCGTTGAGAACCCGTCGACAAGCACATTTAACTCCAGGGCCTTTATCTTGTCGATAATAGGTTGAAACTGGGGTGAATGAGAAGGTGTGGTCTCAAGTGTGATGTATTTTTTATTTTGTAATTTGTCAATGAGTTCTTCAAACAAAGTTTTTCCTGTATAATTCCATTTGATTACTGACATTATAGCAACTTATTGAGCTATAGTTATAAAGAGAAACGTATGAAACTATGTGTATTTGATTTTGATTCAACCTTGATGGACGGTGAGACAATAGACTTCTTTGCAGAGCCTTTAGGTCTGAAAGAGAAGGTTGCGGCTATAACAGACAGGGCAATGCAGGGGGAGATGGACTTTTTTGAAAGTCTTACGGAACGTGTGGGACTCTTAAAAGGATTGGAGTTTTCCAAAGTCGAAGAGATTTGTCATAATCTGCCATTTATGCCCGGTGCAAAAGAGACGATTGCCGAACTAAAGAAAGCTGGTTCAACAGTTGTGTGCTTCAGTGGGGGATTCAGAACGGCGACGATGTATGGAAAAGAGGTGTTGGGGTATGATGCCGACTTTTCAAATGTCTTGCACCATAAAGACGGTAAACTGAGTGGACTTGTTGGAGGAGATATGATGTTTGACTTCTCTAAAGGCGATATGATTCAACGTCTACAAAACATCCTTGGGGTCAGTGAAGCAGAGACGATGGTTGTTGGTGATGGTGCCAATGACAGGTCGATGTTTGCTCATGCTGATACGCGTGTCGCTTTTTGTGCCAAAGAGATTTTGAAAAAAGAGGCAAATATCATCATAGAGACAAAAGATCTGACACAGATACTAGATAAAATAAAACTGTAAAAGTAGGGCATATATGACATATTGGGAACAAGAGTGTGCAGACAAGTCACTCCACGATACCTTGAGTACAATTATCAACAATAAAGATGTTCAAATCATAAATGATGACAAAGAGTTGTTTAGAACATTAAAACGTCATTTGACACGTAAAGAGCTGCATGCCTTCTGTATGAAAGAGGGTGGAAAGAACAACGAAGAGATGGCTGAAAGGCTTAACATAGAAGATTTAAAAGATTTAGAACTGCTTTTGCACAAAGCACAAAGAAAAATCAAACAGTCTAAAGTGACGACAGAAATATTCCTTAAAGATACAGAGTAGGTCTTACTCTGTAGGGTCAGGTTTTTCCAAGGTCGAGTTCTTGCATGGGGCTGACATTGTCGTTGCTTCACTAAGATCCTCTTTGATGAACTGGATTGTTGTGACCTGTCCTGTCTTTTCGTCCGTTGCCGAAATAGTCCAAGAACCATCTGCACGCCCGTCAAAATACCTATAATCATATAATGAACCGTGATGGGCAGGCAAAAGTATTGTTTTAAAACGATCATCCTGAGGTGTGGATGGTGAGGTCCAGGCCATAGAAATATTCCTATCATAACTTTTTCGTGTAGTCTTATAGGTACATTTGATCTTTAAAATTTCATCTTCATTCACTACCTTACATACCAGAGAATCCGTTGCAAAGATATTAAGGCTAAGAAATATTAGTAGGGGAATAGACTTTGACATATAACCACCTTTTTATTAACTAAGACTATTATAACCAACTTTTAGTAAGTTGATGAAATGTATTTCAAGGAGAGTAAAATAAAATAAAAAACAATTCAATCAAACAAAAAAATATCTCTTCCCGTCACAAAATGTATAAAATAAGAAAAAGAATATATTTCAATAGAGATTTTTATCTCATTTTTATAGAGTTACTGTATCATTACTCCTTAAACTAAATTATGGAGTCCCTATAATGAAAAAACAAACATCAGTATTAATGGCTGCAATCGTTGCACTTGGCCTAATGTCTACAACAGCTTCAGCTGACATCAAAAAAGGTCAAAAAGGTTACCTTAAAACATGTAAGAAATGTCACGGTAATGGTACAAAAGGTGCATCTATGCAAACTCAAGATGGTTGGACAGAACTTTTTGAAAATGACGCTGCCAAAATTGTTGAGAAACATAAAGGTACTAAAGGTGAGAAATTCTTCGGAAGTAAAAAATTCAAAAAACTTGCTCCACACTTGAAAGATTTCCTATACCAATACGGTTCTGACTCAGGAAACGTTCCTTCTTGTGGTTAATTAAAAGCTAGTGTTCAGCGCATCAGGCGTTTGAACATGGCATCGGCGGACATGTTTTCGTCCGCCTCCAACTGCTACATTCAAATAACTCCCGAAAAAATCACCTCATTACTAATCGTCAAACGATCAACCCGATACCTGTCCTATCTTAATGTGATTTCGAATTCAACCCTACGTGAACGTATTTTATTTTCTTTTGTGTCTGCATATATCAGGTTTGAATAGGAATGACCGTCGCTACTTAGAATTTGAGTGAGCCAGTCTCTATGTGGTGCAATGCTTTTTAGTTGATAACTGTACTCTAATATGTGCATTGCCCGGTCATTGGATAGACGTGTATTATTCAGATAGCGTTGTGTCTTTGGTGCATTCCACTCTGTTGAGGTATAACCGTTGATCTGAAGGTTCTTTATCTTTACAGGATATCTTTTAAGTACATCCAAGAGTTTTGGCATAAAACTATCGAGAGTTGATTTGTGTGTATCGGTCAATGCCGAACTTCCCTGCTTGAAGATAAGCCCATCATGTGTGATACGAAGGTCTTTGTAGATATGTACTTCAGGTAGGGATTTAAAGGTATCCACCAGAGTATCATAGAGGCTTGCATATTCATGTAGCTGTTTTTTTACCAGACTTCCATCATCATGGAGTTTTAGAAGCCATATCTGTTTTGCCTTGTCTTCAAAGGAGCTTGTAAAGCCAGCAATGGCAAAAGTATTGTCATGTAGGAGTGCAACACTGTTAAATACATCCTGACGGCTTTTACCAAACTTTCTTTCCCACAGCATATTGGCATCAGCATCAAAGTATCGTACCAGTGCGTCCATATCAGACTGGGATGCAGACTGTGAGTAACCGACTCCTATGATATTGCCTTTGAGGTCCACGCTGATATCATTGAGTTGCTCATTGGCATTATTAAAGAACTCTTTTTCCCATATATTGTTTCCTTCATTATCGATCTTGATCAGCCGGATATTGTTTTGGGCATTCTTGTTTTCAAAACTCGCTGAAATGATGTAATCGCCTTGATGTGTTCGAATGATCTTAAATCCCTTGTTTCGCCCTTTTTTTGGAAACTTCTTCAGCCATGATGTGTCTCCCGTATCATTGATCTTTGCAGCAACAAGCGTAGAGTCTTCAGCCTCTTTTGAGACAGCCAGAAGTATAAAACCGCCATCACCGGTGGCTACTCCGTCAATGCCGATATCTTTGCCAATCGAACCATACTTTTTTTTCCATCTGATTTGTCCATTTTTGGTGTATTTGACAAGATAGACATCACTGCGTCCGAGTCCTTGGACAAAGATATTATCACGATTGTTACGTGATGTCTGTGAAGTCCCGATTGCAATAATGCTGCCATCGTGCAACCTTACAATTGCATGGAGTTGATCAAAGTTTGCCGTTCCAAACTGTCTGAAGAAGTGTTCATTTCCGGCCGTATCCAAAGATGAAATCAACATCTGTCCATTATGGGTGTAACCGCCCAGAAGGTAACCATTATGAACGGTCTTGAAAACACTCGTTCCACGGTTATACTCTGAAAGTTGAAAGCTTATATCATTGACGATCTTTGCAGATGGGTTTAGTGCAATGAGACGAAGCTGCTCACCATAGCTCTTGAGTGTATGAAGATAATCAAAGGCACTGTGAAAACTTTCATGGGCTTTTGTTGATCTCTTGAAATCCTGGGTATATCCTACTACAGAGATGTTAAAGTCATGGTCTTCAACGACATCAAGTGCCTCATCATCAAAGTTCTCTCCCAGTATGATTTGATAGTCATCAGGTTTGAATTCACTAATAGCACTGTGAAGGAAGGATAGAGTGAGCAGGAGCGATAATACAAGCTTCATGGCTGTCCATTTTTACTAGACATATAGCAAGTTTTATACCACTCTCCTATCTACAGTTATCATTAATACCTATGGTGTTACTCTTCAGGAAAAACAGCCCCGTAGTCTTTAAGAATAGGAATGAGAGAGACCCTGTCATTATCTAAAGCCACTTTGATGGCACTGAGACCTTTTTTTGGTGCGATATTGACATCTGCACCATTTTGTAGGAGAAGTTGTACAGCAGCTTTTTGGTTGTAATAGATTGCTAGCATCAAAGCAGTCCAGCCGAATTTGTCATAACAGTTCAGACCTGCACCATGTTTGATCAGCAACTCTATCGCCTCGGTACGTCCAAGCGATGAGGCTATCATCAGGGAAGTACGCTTGTTTCTATCGACCTGGTCAACGGCGGCTCCGAGTTTTATGAGAAGTTTGATGTGCTTTATACTTTTATCGTCCTGGTAGTGACTGGATATCAGCATCAGAGGACTCCACAAAAGGTTGTCATCGCTGGTGTTGACATGTGCCCCTTTGCTTAGAAGCAGTGTCTCTAAATCCCTTAAATCTGTTTTTACGTATGTATCGACAACCTGTGCCAAGGCTTTATGGGTCAGTGTCAATGGGGTGTCTATACCGTCTCTTATATTGACATCGGCACCATTTTCGACAAGCATGATGGCAGCTTTGATGTTGAAACGCTTGATGGCCATACTCAGTGCAGAGGTATTGCGATTGTTACGCTGGTTCAAGGTGGCATTGCGTTTGATCAGTATCTCTAAAAGTTTGATACGTGAAACATCCATGGATGCCATCATCAGTGCAGAAGTGCCACTTTTATCTGCCTGGTCGATATTAAAACCTTTGTTTAAAAGGTAGATTAACAGTTTGGGATTGTTCCCTTCTATACTGAGATGAAGGAGACTTGTGTCATTTGCCCGTAGTTCATGGAGATTGGCACCCATATGATGGTAATAGACAAGAGCATGCAGGTTGCCTGTCAATGCGGCTTCAAAGATATCGGAGACATCAAAATATCGTACGGGAATATCGGCACTGATCTGAGGATTTTTATCGCTGATGGCTCCATATCGTAGAAGAAGGTTTATGATCTTTTCATTATTTGTGTTCAGCGCATAGTCCAATGGTCTAAGCTCAAAACAGTCCTTAATGTTCATGTCACAACCATAGGTTAATAGACTAAGTACACAATCAGCTTGCTCATTTTTTACAGCATGAGAAAGTGCAGAGAGATGTTGATATTCACATTTGTCGGGATCAACGCCGGCTTCAATTAACTCTTTTAAGCCGTCTATATCATTTATATTGATACAAGAGATGAGCTCCTGGCACTGACCTTTCAGAAAGTGTTCATCCTCTGGATGTGTCATCTTTGTACCTAATATAATACTGCTTTGCAAATGCTGCATAAATGTCATACGGTACTCTTTCTAGCTATGTTTGAAAACGTCTTTTGTATAGACTAGCGATACTTAGGTTAAAAAATAATAAGAAATAGTAGTTAATGAAGTGTGAAAATGGAAGGGGATTTAGTCTTCCCAATGGGAAGGACTAAAAAAGTGGTTATCCAACGATGTTGTCAAATGGGTAGGCAACGACTGTCTTACGAGATACAGTATATGGTACCAATGCCGCTTGACGCGCACGTTTGATAGCATTTGAGATCATCTCTTGGTGACGTTTACAGTTTCCAGTCAAACGACGAGGCATGATCTTGTAACGCTCTGACATTGAATGTTTAAGCGAGTTAGTATCTTTGTAATCGATGAAGTCAATTTTTGCTTCACAGTATTTACAATAACGTTTTTTGTATTTTCTTCTTTCTGCCATAATTATTTCCTTATGATATTTCTAGAACGGAATCTCATCTTCATCGATGTCGATTTCCGGAATATTTTGCTGAGGCATCTCTTGTCTCTGGTAGTTCTGCTGCGGTTGCTGCTGATTACCATATGAGTTCTGCTGATTCCCATATGACGGCTGCTGTTGTTGCGGCTGTCCATATGATTGCTGAGCTTGCTGAGCCGGAGCTTCATAGCTGTGTTGCGAAGGCGCTTCATACCCGCCACCGGTATGCATACCACTGTCATTAGCGGCATCAGCTTTAGAATCCAGCATCTGCATAGTCTCGACAATAACAGAGTGTTTTGAACGTTTGCTGCCGTCTTGGGCAACCCACTGATCAAACTTCAGTCTGCCTTCAACAAGGATCTTACTACCACGTCTAAGGTACTGGTTCGCAACTTCTGCAGAACGGCCGAAGAAGGTGATGTCGATAAAACATACTTCCTCTTTACGTTCTCCGTTTTGGGTGAACTTGCGACTAGTCGCGATAGCTGTGTTAGCAATAGCGCTTCCGCTCTGTGCATAACGCAGTTCGATATCGCGAGTGAGGTTTCCTACCAGTACAACTTTATTAAACATAGTTTTTCCTTAGACTTACGCGTCTGCTTTTGTTTCTTCTGCTGGAGCTTCAGGAGCCGGAGTCTCAGCTTTTTCAGCTGGTGCTTCCGCTGCTGCTTTAGCCGCTTTTTCAGTTTTAGTTACAAGATCATTCCACGCTTTTACCTCACGTTTGCTGTCATATTTGACAGTAACGAAACGAAGTACATCTTCGTTGATACGGTAAAGACGTTCAATCTCTTCAATTGCAGCCGGAGCAATTTTGAAATACATAATGTGGAAATAACCACGTGGATTCTTGTTGATTTCGTACGCTAGTTTTTTCATACCTTTTGCGTCACGAGCAACGATTTCACCGCCACCTTTAGTGATGTTGGCTTCGATGTTTGCGATAGCTGCTTCCATTTCTTCAGCAGTTAACGTCGGTTTTAGGATTACGAGGTTTTCGTAATGTCTC
>JBFEWG010000066.1:0-10696 GCA_041546465.1 Sulfurimonadaceae bacterium | reverse complement strand
TAACTTCATCTTCTATAATAAGAATGCGCATTTAGCGTCCTCACAGGTAAAATTTAGATGGGATTATAACACAGTCTTAGAAAAATTTAAAGTTTTTTTTAGAAAAATTTAAAATTTCTTTCAGTAATTTTTAACATTGGAGACAGAAACACGGCAATCAGGGAGTATATCGGGCTTGGTGATTTTGATGTAAAGTTGCTTCGTTAGAGGATATTCATTTTGTATAAGGGGGAAAAGTTCCTCCAAAGCAGTTTCAATCAGCTCATATTTTTTTTCTTGGAGTTGTATCTGAATCAGTTTTGCTAATTGGGCATAGTCGATGAAGTCATCGCTGTAATCATACTCAAGTTCAAGGTCGACAATTACTTCTTGGGGTGTATGGCGTTCGACCTCGAGCAGACCGATGATACAGTTAAAGCGAAGCTCTTCTATATGAATCCTCATAGAACCTTTTTCTCTTCACCTTTTATCATGCGGATAATATTCGGAATATGTTTGTAAATGATAATAAAGCCAATGATCAGTACTGGGGCATGCGGCATCTCCGGATGGATGATAAAGGATGCTGCCACAAGAGCAATCAGGGCAATCAGTGAAGACAAAGAAGAGATTTTCAATGTCTTGGCAGCTATGAACCAGACGGCAAAAGCGATAGCGGTCTCTATCGGAAGCATAAGGGCAAGCACACCTAAACCGGTTGCAACGCCTTTTCCACCTTCAAACATCAAGTAAAGACTGAAGCAGTGGCCGACAACAGCAAGAACAGCGATCGCCCATAGCGTCGATTCCGGCATATCCATCAGGATTGCAACAAGTAGGACAATCATCCCTTTAAGTGCATCAAGTGCCAGGGTCGCCGCGCCCAGTTTTTTTGCCAAAGAAGGGTTGCTTTCTTTCACGACACGTAAGACATTTGTGGCACCTATACTTTGTGAACCGGACTCTTTGATGTTGACACCGGCAAAAAACTTGGCAAGCAATAGACCAAAAGGGATGGCACCGACAAGGTAGGCTGCCACATAAAACTGACCGTTGATATTAAACAAGATTTCCATACTTCTCCATCTGCAAAAGGCTTCTTGTATTTTAAAGAAGCTTCTTGGATTGCTTATCGTGACGAAAGTGTAGTGAAAAATTTGTTATACTTGCATTAATTATTAAGCAGTAGGATAAATTTTGCACGATACACAAGAAGAACTTGTAGAAAAGATCAAAGCTCTAAAAGAGAAACTTAGTGTGACTATAGTCGCACATTTTTATCAGAGGGATGAAGTCTTTGAGATGGGTGATATCACCGGTGACAGTCTGGAATTGGCTAAAAGAACGATGGATGATGATGCGGAATTCGTCCTGTTCTGTGGTGTTGGGTTTATGGGGCAGAGTGTCAAGGTCTTAAGCCCTCAAAAGCGTGTTGTTATGCCAAAGATAGCGTGCTGTGCTATGGCGCGGATGATTGATTCGTTATATTTTGATGATTCTGTTAAAGCCATGAACGCACAAGGGATAGAGAGCGACAATATTTTGCCGATCACCTATATTAACTCCAATGCCGATGTTAAAGCAAAGGTCGGACAGATGGGCGGGATGGTCTGTACCAGCTCCAACGCTAAAAAGATTATTACGACAGCACTAAAAGAGGGTAAGAAGATACTCTTTGTCCCGGATCGCTGTCTGGGACAGAATATTGCCAACCAGATGGGATTAAAGTCAGCAGTGATCGGTATCGATGAGAATCTCGCGGATGCGGATATCATCTGTTATGACGGTTTCTGTTCAGTACACCAGCTTTTTACGGTGGATGATATCAAGTTCTATAGAAAAAAATATCCTGGCATTAAAATCGTAGTGCATCCGGAGTGTGACCCGGCTATCTGTGACATGGCGGACTTCGTTGGTTCTACTTCACAGATCATCAAGTATATTTCAGAAGCTGACCCTGAGCAGAAGATCGCGGTAGGGACTGAGTTTAATCTGGTCAATAGGCTGCGTCCTAAAAACACCTATGTCCTTTCATCAACCAAGCCGGAATGTCCTACGATGAATGAGACGACACTTGAAGATGTCTATTTGACCCTTAAATCGATTGATGAGGGTGAACCGATCAATGAGATTGAAGTTGATCCTGAGACAGCGAAGTGGGCAAAGGTGGCACTTGATCGAATGATGGCCCTATAGGAGACAAGTCATGATAAAACAGTTTGTAAAAGAGGTCTTGGCTGAAGATGTTGGACGAGGTGATCTCTATGCCCTGGTCTCTGAACCGATTCCAGCCAGTGCGAAGATCATCGCCAAAAGTGCGGGTGTCTTTTCCGGACAGATCTATGCGAATGCTCTGGCTGAACTGGAAGGGTTTGATATTATCTGGCATCTCAATGATGCGCAGGCCTTTGAAAAAGGTGCATTGATCGCTGAGATCAAGGGGACATCTCATACACTTTTGCGCATAGAACGTACACTTCTGAACATGATTTTGCATGCGAGTTCTATCTCTACCTATACCAACAGTTTTGTAGAGATCATTTCACCTTACGGAACGAAGCTTTTAGACACGCGTAAAACCCGCCCGCAACTGCGTGTATTTGAGAAATATGCCACACGTATGGGCGGTGCTGTCAATCACCGCTTGGGCCTGGATGACTGTCTGATGCTGAAAGACACCCACCTTAAGACCATCGACGATATCAATGCCTTTATGCAAGAGGCACGAAAGAAGATTCCTTTTACATCAAAGATAGAGATCGAGGCGGAGACCTTTGATCAGGCCAAGCAGTTTATGGCTGCAGGTGCCGATATCGTGATGTGTGACAACATGACACCGGAACAGCTCAGTGAAGTTGTTGCTTATAAGAAAGAACATTATCCGGATGTATTGCTTGAGGCAAGTGGTAATATCTCTTTGGACACAATACAGAGCTATGCAGAGACGGGTGTCGATGCTATCAGTTCGGGTGCATTGATCCACCAGTCCAAGTGGATTGACCTTTCGATGAAAATGGACTGAGAGTCTTCGGAGCAATAAGTGGCTGACGATCAGGAAAAGACAGAAGAACCCACCGAAAAGAAGATTGAAGATGCCCGTAAGGAAGGAAATGTCCCCAAGTCTCAGGACATGTCCGGACTTTTTACTCTCTTTGTCGCTATTCTGGGATTTTTACTTCTCTTTAATTTCATAACGGAACACTACTTCAACCTTTACCGTTATTATTATTCACTTTTTACCCAGGAGTTTAACAGGGAACTTGTCTTTGAGATGACCTTTATTACGATGAGAGAATTTTTGATCATGGTGATTCCACTTTCCATACTTGTGGCGATAGCCGGTATTGCGGCAGGCTTCTCTCAGTTTGGTTTTTTGTTTACGACCAAGCCTCTTATCCCGGATCTGAAAAAGATCGATCCGATCAAGGGAACAAAGAACCTGATCTCATTGAAAAAACTGATAGAAGGCATCAAAATCACGTTAAAGTCCTTTGTGACACTGGGAGTGGGTTTTGTCTTCTTCTTTATGTTTATAGAAGAGCTTCCCCTGGTCGCTGCTTTCAATCTGGGCGATCAACTTGACTGGTTACGTGATAAATCGATCATTCTTGCATTAGTGATGTTACTTATTACTTTTGTCTTTGCTCTGGCTGACATCATCATTGTGCGCAAGCAATACTTTGATCAACTGAAAATGAGTAAGCAGGAAGTCAAAGACGAGATGAAGAACATGGACGGGGATCCGCAGGTCAAGGCAAAAATCCGTCAGATACAGATGCAGATGTCACGCAAGCGGATGATGGCAGAAGTGCCGACAGCTGATGTTGTCATCACCAATCCGACACATTATGCCGTGGCTATACGCTACAAAGAGGGCAAAGATATGGCACCTGTTGTCGTGGCCAAGGGAATGAATCAGATTGCGCTTAATATCAAAAAGATAGCGAGAGAAAACGGCGTCCATATCGTCCAGAACCCACCGCTTGCGCGCTCCTTGTATGCCGAGGTAGATCTGGAGAAGTCAATACCCGAATCACTTTTTCAGGCTGTTGCGGAGGTTCTGGCCTATGTCTACAAGATGGATAAAAAGAGTTAAGTCCTTAGACTTTATCCCTTTGTTAACCTTGCTTAAGTATAATTCCAAAAAACTTGAAGGCTTGATGTGCATGAGTTAGTTAAAGCATTGGATGATGCCAAGCATATTCTGATCATAGCCCATGTCGATCCGGATGCGGACTCGATGGGCTCTGCTCTGGCCATGTATACCCATCTCTTGCGTCTGCATAAAAAGGTCACACTCTTTTGTAAGACTCTGAAGATGGACCCATCTTTGAAGTTTTTGCCTTTTTTTGAGAAGGTGCGATCCAGCATACCCAAGGATTATGACCTTGCGATGAGTTTTGACTGCGGGACCTATAAACGTTTGGGTATTGATGTCAATGGAGTCCTGGTCAACGTAGATCATCATATTTCCAATGAGAAGTATGGGACAATAAATCTTATTGATACGACGGCAATCAGTACTTCGCAAGTAGTATATGACTTTTTTAAAAGCAATGATATCAAGCTCAATGCAAAGATGGCGACAGCCTTGTATGCAGGCCTTGCAGATGATTCACAGAATTTTACTACCGATAAGACAGATGACCGTGCCTTTATGATGGCAGCGGATCTTATCAAAAGTGGAGCAGATAATGCTTTGTGTACGAAAATGCTCTTTAAAGAGAGGTCTTTAGCTTCCATGCGTATGAAGGCCATGATGCTTTCAGCTGCTCAGCTGTTTTGTTCGGGACAAGTCGTCTCAACACTGGTACAGCGAAGTTTTTTTGAGCAGACTGGTGCTTATGAGGTAGATTGTGAAGAAGCCCTTCATGAGACCTTGGACCTTGTAAATGTGCAGGTGGCATTGATGCTTCGTTACACAAAAGAGGGCCGAATCAAAGGATCTTTGAGAAGCTCACATGGAATGAATATGAATGAGATCGCATCTGTCTTTGGCGGAGGCGGGCATCTGCATTCAGCAGGTTTTGTGACAGAAGCACAATCTCTTGAAGAGGTCGAAAAGAAGATTATAACTATGATAAAGGAAAAAATTTGAGAAGAAAAAGAAATTCATCATCGATACTGTTTTTAATTGTTTTTGTAGGAATTATTGCGGGAGTTGTTTATCTGTATAACTCTAAAGTGTTTGAAAGAGATCTGCCGGTAGTCAGTATGACAGATGGAGAGTACTGGAACTTAAAAGAACCAATAGACGTAACTATCGAAGATGATAGCGGTATCAAGTATTATGAAGTGAAGATGCTTACCTCTGAAGGTGAAAAAGTACTCTCTCATGAAGCGCTTTTGACACCGAATAAAAAGCTTGAGTTGAAAGTTGAGTACCCTAAGATGGGTTACGGCATTAAGGATAAGTCAGTCAAAATCATCATCAATGCTGTAGATGCGAGTCAGTGGAACTTCTTTTCAGGTAATTCAGTCCGTGTTGAGAAAAGCTTTATCATCGATAAGAAAAAACCGCTTGTAACGCTTGTGACCAACTCATACGGCATCTATAAAGGCGGGAGCGCCTTGGTGGTCTTTAGGGCAAAAGATGAGAACATTAAAGACATCTTTGTTGAAGTGAATAAGAAAAAACAGTTTAAAGTCCAACCTTTTTACCAGGAAGACTACTTTGCTGCCCTGGTCGCCTGGCCTGTGACAGAAAGCAAGTTTAATGCTCGTATCATGGTGACGGACAAGGCGGGGAACAGAACACGTGTACATATCCCTTATTATCATAAGGCCAAAAACTATCGTGTCTCAAAAATAAAACTCTCGGACAGGTTCTTGAAGGGAAAAATAGCTGAACTTGCTTATGAATATCCTGAGACACAAGGTGTTGAAGATTCCATAGAGCAGTTTAAAATCATCAATGAAGATGTCCGTGCAAATAATGAAAAAATAATTCATAAAGTAACCTCAAGGGTATCAGATCAGATGGTGAGTGATTTTTCGATCAAGCCTTTCTACCCTTTGAAAAATGCACAGAAAGTAGCCAGCTTCGGTGATCACAGACTGTATTATTATAAGAGTGAAAAGGTGAGTGAGTCTTATCACCTGGGCCTTGACCTTGCCAGTGTAAAGATGGGTGAGATTAAAACACAAAACCATGGAATGACCGTCTTTGCAGAGGAGAACGGTATTTATGGAAACCTTCCTATCATTCATCACGGTATGGGTCTGTATACCATCTATGGACATTGTTCAAGCCTTAAGGTCGTTCCGGGTGATGCTGTACGCCCAAATGGTCATATCGCCAATACGGGTAAGAGTGGTTATGCGATGGGGGATCATCTGCACTTTGGTGTTTTAGTCCAAGGTGTCGAGGTGCGTCCTGAGGAGTGGATGGATCAGGATTGGATCCGTTTGAATATCACAGAAGTCATGAAGAACGCGAAGAAGTTGATTGGCAGGTCATGAAAGTCAAACAGCTGACACTTAAAGCCTTTGAGTTTGAGATAGAGGATGATGCAGCATTTATCGAATATTATTCTAAGAATGCACCTTTGATCCAAGGGTATCAGCTTATATTAAAAGGTAAAGTCACGCCAGAGGTTAAAGCATTTCTGGATGAGAAAAAAGCTGTTTATGTCGACCTGAACGAGCGAACATTATTGACACGGAAAAAACGCTCAACAGCAGTTCTTGAGGAGTCAAAAAGTATACCTGATACAGCTGCTTTACCAAAGAAGAGAGCTGATGAAAAGGCTGCTGTGTACTACCGTCCGATTCGTTCAGGTGAAGGTATTGATGCCGGTACGGACCTTGTCTTTTTCGGACGTATCAACTCAGGTGCGGTGATTGAATGCTCGCGTTCTGTGCAGATTTTTGGTATAATTGATGGACTTGTACGCTGTGATGGCGAATATATTTTACTCAAAGAGATTGGGCAGGGAGCTGTCTTTTTTCATGGTGAAGAACTGGATAAGTCACAGTTGAATGGTGAACTAAAACTTATAAAATATGAAAATGGTATCGTTTTTAAGGATGTGTAAATGAAACAAACAACTATTGCCAAACCGGTCGAGCTTGTAGGAATAGGATTGCATAAAGGTGTACCTGTACATCTGAGACTGGAGCCACTTGAAGCCAATCGCGGTATCGAGTTTTATCGTTCGGATGTCAACGTCACTATTCCGCTTAAACCTGAGAATGTCGTTGATACAAAAATGGCAACGGTAATCGGAAAAGAGGGGTATTTTATCTCTACGATCGAGCATATGCTTTCAGCCGTCTATGCATATGGTATTGACAACCTGCGTGTCATTGTTGATGCAGATGAAGTCCCGGTGATGGATGGAAGTTCAGCAAGTTTTTGTATGCTCCTTGATGAAGCGGGTCTCGTGAGTCTGGACGCACCTAAAAAGATAATGAAGATTAAAAAAGAGATTATGGTAAAAGAGGGGGACAAATATGTCAAACTCTCTCCGTCAAATGACCTGAATTATGATTTTACCATCAAGTTTAACCATCCGGTAATCGACAAGCAGAGTTTTACACTTAACTTTTCAAAAGAAGAGTACAAGAACAAGATCTCAAAAGCACGTACTTTTGGATTTTTGCATGAGGTCCAGTATCTTCGGTCCAAAGGCTTAGCCCTTGGAGGAAGCCTGGAGAATGCCGTCGTTTTAGATGATAAAAAAGTGCTTAATACAGAAGGGCTTCGTTTTCCTGATGAGTTTGTCCGCCATAAGATACTCGATGCGATTGGGGATATGGCCCTGCTAGGGGTTAATTTCATCGGTAATTATGAGGCGTTTGCCGGGAGTCATGATCTGAACCACAAGCTGACTCTTGAATTGTTAAAAGAGAAAGAGAACTATGAGGTTGTAGAACTCTCCGGCGTTGAAGCCAAGGAATTAGCACACGCATATGCCTAAGGTTGATGTTATAGTCATCGAACTGAGTTCTCCGATCCTTATCGGAATCTATCAGGATGCACAGCTCGTCGAAACGCTTAGCTCACATCAGCAGAGCTCAGAAGCACTTCCTCAACTGTTTGAAGAGGTACTTGAACGATATGAGATAGAAAGTATTGTCTATACCCGTGGACCGGGTTCATTTATGGCGATCAAAGTGGCTTATATCTTCTTACAGACCCTTTGTCTGGTCAAGCAATGTCGGCTTTATGCTACCAATGCGTTCACATTCAACCAGTCTCAACCCATAAAAGCCTTTGGTAAACTTTATTTTATACAAAGCAATGGTACAATTGCGACGCAAAAGTTTGAAGAGCCTGTAGAAGCTCTATTTGAACTTCCAAAAACAATAGACCTGAGCGATTATTCAGAAGAGACAGCACCACTGTATGTATTACCTGCAGTGTAGAGGGTGTAACGTCTTTTTGCTCAAAAAAGGATTGATATGATAATAAGTGTACCCGCTACCAGTGCCAACCTCGGCCCGGGATTTGATTCCCTTGGACTTGCTTTAGACCTTAGAAATACTGTTGACATAAGGCCGTCACGTTTTCACTCCGTATCTGTACGCGGGGAAGGGGAGAATAATCCAAAACTTAAGGGTAACAACCTTTTTGTCGGTATCTTCAATGACCATTATAGTAGACTGACACAAAAACGACAGCATTTCAAGTTTACGTTTAACAACCAGGTTCCTCTCTCCCGAGGCTTGGGGAGTTCATCAGCCGTTATTGTCTCAGCAATATCTTCAGCGCATGAAGCAGCAGGTGTACGTGTGTCTCGTCGCCGTATCTTGAACCATGCATTGCAGTACGAACCGCATCCGGATAATATCACTCCGGCCGTGATGGGAGGGTTCAATACAGCAGTCGTTGAAAAGGGGAAGGTCTTTTCAGAAAAAAAACATATCCCTCCTTATCTCAAAGCAGTCGTCGTTATTCCCAATAAACCGATATCAACGGCACACTCTCGTACGACCTTGCCAAAGTCATACAATAAAGAGAATGCTATCTACAACCTTTCTCATTCATCACTGCTTGTTGCATCGTTCTACAGTGAGAACTGGGAGATGCTGCGTATTGCATCTAAAGACCGATTTCATCAGCGTCAGCGCATGAAGATGCTGCCTGAACTTTTCACTGTTCAAAAACTGGCTTATGAGAACGGTGCGCTCATGAGCACACTTTCAGGTTCGGGCTCGACTTTTTTCAGCATGTGTTATGATGAAGATGCTTCAAGAATCCATGAAAAGATGGAGCATCGTTTTCCGGAATTTACGATCAAGACTTTGGATTTTGATAACTTTGGGTTAAAGATTGAACGTTAATTGGCTGATACTCGTAAATCTAGCCACAATCTAAGAAAGAATACGGTATAATGGCGCGAAATTCACATGTTCCAATTCGTATGTGCATACAATGTAGGCAAAGAATAGAACAGTCACATTTGATTCGTCTTCAATGTAAAGACAAGCAAGTGCAACTGTTTGACGGAATAGGGCGCAGCTTATATGTCTGTGCTGCATGTATTGAAAATCCTAAGCTGGTGAAACAGCTGGCAGGTCGCTGTAAAGGCGGAAAAGATTCACAAGACAATATACGTAAGGTATTGAAGGAGCTAATAGCTGATGATAGATAAGGTAAGAGTACACGAGATCGCGACAGAACTGGGTATAAAAAGTAAAGAGGTTGTTGACAAAGCCATGGAAATGGGCATTGATGTTAAGACCGCATCCAGTAGCGTTTCTATGGAAGAAGCAGAAAAGATCATGAACTATGTGATGAACCCTGCTTCTTTCACACCGCCAAAACCGAAACCAGTGATTAAAAAAGCTCCCAAAAAAGAAGTAGAAGAAGAGAAAAAAACAGAAGAAAAGGTTGTCGAGAAGACAACAGAACCTGAAGTTAAGGTCGAGATTGAAACAGAGGTGCCTAAGGCCAAAGAAGAGCCTGAAGCGCCTGCCAAAGAAGAAAAAGCAGAACAAACACCAGTACCTTCTGAAAAACCTGCAGAAAAACCGATCATTAACAAGGTGACTACAGACAAGAAGCGTTCAGGTCTTAAGATCGTTAAGAAAAAGAAGCCTGAAGCAGTTAAAACTGAGAGTGCAGCATCAGAAAGCTCCGAAGCGTATAAGGCACCAGAATTTACTTCAAACTACGGAAAAATGTCTCCTGAAGCGATTGCTGAGATGAACGCACGTTCAGCCAAGAAAAAGAAAAAAGCAGCGGCAGCGGCAGCAGCTAAAAGCCAGGGAAGCAAGATCGATATCTTTGGCGGTGATATGGCTGAAGTCTCTATGGACTTTGAAGAGGACCAAGTCGTTCTTTTGGATTTCCGTGAAGAAGAGGCGCGTAAAGAGCGTGAAAAAGCAATTGAGGAAGAGCGTAAAGAACGTGAAGCCCGTAATGCAGCCAATAAAAACAACCCACAGCAACGCCGTCGTCCTGGCGGTGGCGGTCAACGCTCAGTATCTCGTGGAAAAGCGAAAAAGCGCCGTCGTAAAGAAGTAACAGATGATATCGTAATTAAAAACGTCGAGATCCCGGAAGATATCCGTGTGTATGAATTTGCTGAGAAGATCAACCGCCCAATGGTTGACATTATCAAGGTCTTGTTTGATCTTGGAAAAATGGCAACAAAGAATGACTTCTTGAGCAAAGACGAGATTGAAATCCTTGCCGAAGAGTTTGAGGTCGAAGTCACGACAATCGATCCAAAGGCAGCCTTTGATCTTGAAAATATTCAAGAGACTG
>JBFEWG010000188.1:0-1975 GCA_041546465.1 Sulfurimonadaceae bacterium | reverse complement strand
GAATGTTGTCTCAGTCCCATGTTTTGACCTTTTGATCGAACAAGACAAAGCCTATCTTGATACTATCATCAAGACAAGCAGGGTTGTTGCGATCGAGGCAGCACGTGGCCTTGAGTGGTACAGATTCGCTGATGAGATCATCAGCATGGACAGCTTTGGTGCATCAGCTCCGGCGGGACAACTATTTGATAAATTCGGTTTTTCTGCCGAAGCAATCGCTTCAAAACTTTCGTAAGCATTTGAATATATTTTCAACGACAATACTTAAGTGGCATTGTCTTTGAAACATCAGTTTACCTCTGTTGAGCATATAAGAGGTCTCTCTAAAGAATGTATCTCTTTTTCCCATTTTTAAATCCAGCAAAGATGTTATAATCGTGAAACAATTAAGGGCTTTTAACAAGTCCTGTTCAATGGATACAGTATGAAATATGATATTAAATATTCTTTGCTCGGTTTTTTTAAAAAAGAGTCTGCTGTCGGTGTGCTGCTGATGGTCATGACTATTTTGGCAATGTTTATGGCAAACTCTCCTTTTACAGATGCTTATAATGAGATGATGGAAACACCGGTGATGGTCATGTTTGGAGAGTTTAACATCGCCAAACCACTCCTGTTATGGATAAATGATGGTCTGATGGCAGTCTTCTTTTTTATGGTTGGTCTTGAGATAAAACGTGAGGTCATAGAAGGAAGCCTCAGCGACAAGAGCAAATTGGCTTTACCTACTTTTGCAGCAGTCGGTGGGATGGTTGTCCCCGCAGGAATATATGGTTTTCTCAATTGGGGGAACGAGGCAGCAATGCAAGGGTGGGCTATTCCAATGGCGACAGATATAGCCTTTGCATTGGGAATATTATCACTTTTGGGCACGCGTGTACCTGCCCAGTTAAAGGTCTTTCTTTTAGCATTGGCTATTATTGATGATCTTGGTGCGATCATCGTGATTGCCATTTTTTACACGTCCAGTATGTCGTTTAGTTCATTGGCAATAGCGGCGGTAATGATCCTTTTTCTGTTTATGATGAATCGGGGTGGCGTGACGAATAATACAGCATATATCCTGGTGGGTCTGGTCTTATGGACCGCTGTACTTAAATCTGGAGTGCATGCAACACTTGCCGGTGTTGTCCTTGGTCTAATGATCCCACTTAAGAATAACCATCACAGTTTCCATGAACTGGAGCATTCTTTGCATGCTCCAGTCAATTTTGTGATACTGCCTCTGTTCGCGTTTGCCAATGCCGGTGTCAGTTTTGGCAATGTAACAATAAAGGACTTTACAGACAGTATGACCATGGGAATCGTCCTGGGACTTTTTCTGGGTAAACAACTGGGTGTTTTCCTGTTCTCTTACCTGGCTATAAAACTTCGCCTAGGAACACTTTCAGACGGTATTACCTGGGGTTCGGTTTACGGATTGGCAATCTTAAGCGGTATCGGATTTACGATGAGTCTCTTTATCGGTTCTTTGGCTTTTGAGTGCCACGAAGGAGCTTGTTATGAACTAGTGGATGAACGGATGGGAATTTTGATCGGATCACTTCTTTCGGGTGTCATGGGGTATCTTGTACTTTCGAAAACACTTCCGCAAAAGGCATAACCAAAGATGAAAAACTCTTCAGCTTATAATGAGAAAAAGAAAAACTTTGATCGTCTAATCACTGTCTATGGACGTAATGTCGTCCTTGAGGTCCTTGAAGAAAAAGATATTACGATCACAAAAGTGCATCTTGCGGATTCCAATAAGAGAGATGGGGCTATCTCAAAGATTTTGGAACTATGTGAGAAAAAAAACATAGAGATACTCTATCATTCAAAACAGGCCCTTTCACGGATTTCGAAAAATGCTAAACAGGACCAGGGTGTTGCAGCAGATATTGAGGCTGCTTCATACCTCTCTACGGAAGAGTTTTTAAAAGGCAATCACAAGGCTTATCGGTTTATTGCGTTGGATAGTGTACACAATCCTCAG
>JBFEWG010000016.1:0-22353 GCA_041546465.1 Sulfurimonadaceae bacterium | reverse complement strand
GAAACGAATCATGATTTACGCCTATAAAAGTTTGCGAAATTGTAGATAAAACACTCTAAAAAGAAGCTAACACCGCCCAGGCGGTGCTCATCAGTAGTTAATGATCAATGAAGCCAAGAAGACACGGTCTGTACGCTTTCTACCTTCTGCCGGGATATTTTTATAATCAACCTTATAACTTAACCCAAGTGAAAAAGTACTATTGATCGCGCTCTCAATTGCTGTCTCTGAATAGACAAAGTAGTTCTCAAAATGGTCGAACTGTGATTTAAAACTTGCATCTTGCATAAAATCAAGATTGTCTAAAATGGACCATTTGTAATTAAAACCAGTCACCCATGAAGCATATTCGTTCGTTCCACCATTCTCAATATCATCTTTTGAATAAAGTGCATTAGCACGAAGTTTTAGTTTATGTGTATCACTATCGATTGCCTTATACCCCAAACCGGGACCGGTATTGAACTGGTAGTCAAAGCCGGAGAACTTGTCTTCACCATAATAGACAAGATAATTAAAATAGAGTCTTTTCGTTATGTCTCGGTCGTATTGCAGTAGAGAACTCCATTTATTATTGTCTTCAACGCCGTTACTACTGGATTGAAGAGCATCGACATCCAAAGTAATTGTGTTCTTTTTACGCTTGCGCTCTCCATGAAAGTCTAGACCGAACCGTGTCGTATCCGTATTCCCTTTCGTGTTACTGTATGAAAGGACCGTCTTTGTCTTGTATCTGGCTTTTCCGCTATGCTGGAATACCTTCTCTATACGCTTCTCGGCATCAGCCAGTTTGCTCTTTGCTGCAGCTATCTCGCTTTTTGCTTCCTGCGCCACCTTTTCGGCAGCTTCCAGTTCAACCTTCTCTTGCGCGATCTCTTCTTCAGTAAGTTCTGCTGATAACAGACTCGCTGCCAAAAAAGGCACTAACCAAAAACTTTTGTTCATATCTCTTCCTTACTCTTCTACCTTGTTCAAATGAATATCCATTTGTGGAAACGGAATACTAATACCTTTTTCATCAAAGGTCAATTTTACCTTTTCCATCATGTCAAAATAGACACCCCAGTAATCTTCACTCTTCACCCAGGGACGAAAGGCGAAGTTTACCGAAGAATCTCCCAACTCTTTTACACCGACGAAAGGTGCCGGATCGGCAAGTACGCGTTCATCTTCTTTCATTATATTTTCCAATATAGATTTCGCAAGCTTTAAGTCATCATCATATCCGATACCGAAAGTAAGGTCCAGACGGCGGGTCTTCTGTGCCGAGAAGTTGGTGATATTCCCCCCTGTGACAGCCGTATTGGGGATCGTAATGACTTTATTGTCTGGCGTATGCAGTATCGTCGCAAACATCGAGATCCCGGCAACGGTTCCTGTCTCTCCACTGACGGTGACCACATCACCGACATTAAATGGCCGAAAAGAGATCAGTAGTACTCCTGAACCTATGTTTCCGAGTGTCCCCTGAAGTGCAAGACCGATGGCCAGACCGGCAGCTGCCAAAATCGCTGCAAATGAAGTGGTATCAACGCCCACAGCATTCAAAGCTGCAAGGATGACAACAACCATCATCAGGATATAGACAATACTTTGTATAAAACTGACAAGTGTACTGTCTACTTTATTCTTCTCCATCAGTTTCACAACGACTTTCTGCAGCCATTTAGCGACCCATTTACCGATAATAAAGATAATAATCGCACCGATTATCTTCAAGCCGTATTGTGAAGCAAACTCCACAGCCATCTCTACGTATTTGCTGCTTTGATCATACACCTCTGAACTCTGTTCGATAACTGCCGTACCCGTCTCTTTCAAAACATCTACACTTTTGTCTTTTATATCATCCATGCACTCTCCTGCATTCTCTTTGGATTGATTATAGATAAACTTGGCAAAAACTAGACTGAGATTAATATCTTCTGCAGAGAGGCTTTCATACGCTTGTAATGATCTCCGTGCCAATATATGCGTTCACACTCCGGACAGATCTCAAAATGATCAAAATATTTGATGACCTTTGAGGGAAGACGATCAGCGACTTTCTCCTTCGCTATTACGATAAGAGGTTCATTGCAGACAATACAGCGGCTTGCATCGAGATGGTACTTCTTCAGCTCAAAGACCTGAATGACCTCTTGCAGCTGTTTTTCCATCTCAATTGATTGAAGTAGAAAGCAATCCGCCTTTTTGCGTTCAGACAACTCCTTGTCGCGGGTCAAGATAGTACGTCCTTCTTTGTTGGCAAGCCGAATAAGATCATTATCATCAATCTGTGGAAAATAAAGGGTGTCAAACCCCATAAAACGGAGATATTTGGCCAACTTTCCTAAATGGCAGTCAGCGATAAATGCTGGTATTATGAGATTATTGTTGTTTTTCATATCTGATTATGCCGTTAATCCCAAAGGTAACCCAAAGAAGATACCCTAGACCTTTATATCGAGTTTATGCAGTGGCGGAGACTTCTCTTCCGCCTCCTCATCTTTCTTCTCTTTGTTCTTTTGGTTTTCTTCTTCTTCGCGTTTTTTACGCTCGGCATCTTCATTGGTCTCGCCGGTCTCTTCTGTCGGGCGGACTTCCTGTACCTCTTTGTCTTTATCATTGGCTATGGCAGCCGCAGCCAGGTTCTGCAGGTCAAACTTGTTCTGGGCAGCATTCTGTTCACTTGCGACAGAAGCCATCTGCTGATTCACATAGATCGCACTTCCTATCGGTCCAATTGCCATAACCCTTTCCTTTTTTCAATGCTCTTTAAGGACAGTCAATGTCTTGTAATTATTATATAACACATTCGCTTCTGACTGTACTTTTACCTCACGTCTATAGGTATAATCGACTAAAAACGAACCTATTTTAGTCGTTGAGAAGTCAACACAGAGTTTTGCCGCTGCATTGAGGACCTTCTCGCTGACATTCTGTTTGCTTGTCTGAATGATTACATGACTCGAGGGCATGCCCTGGATATGCATCCAGATATCGCCAGCACGGGCAATCTTAAGCAGTTCGATATTACCTTTTTTATTCTTGCCAAGCAGAACCTTCTGCCCCTCAATCCAAAAGGTCTCATAAGACTTTGGCGCCTCTTTCTTCTCTTTTTTCTTTTGTGGCGGGATAAGGAGCTGCAGCTCTTCGGGACTTTGTGTCAACAATATATTCGCCTTGAAACGTTCAAGAAAGTCTATCTTCTCACCAAGCCCTTCACGTTCAATATGCAGGTGAGAAGCCTTTTGCTTTGCTTTTTTCGCTTTTTTGAAAAAGAGTTCCCCGACCTCTGCTGCATTGCGTGCTCCCTCAGGAAGTTCCAACTCTATCTCTTCACCTGAGAAGTCATAGAGTTTGACAGCTTTGACATACGGCTTGATCAGATGCATATTGGCCAGAGCGAGATTGCCTTTCTCAAAGTTCTCCTCGGCCTCTTTCAAGAGCTTTTCTTCATCCTGAAGCTTGGAAAGCTCCTTTTTCATTCGCTGGATTTTCTTCTCCACACGGGCAGCTTCAACACGCTGTCTGCTTTCGAGCTGCTTTTGCATCCGCTTGAGATAGGTCTCTTTGAGGTAAACCTCCATATCCTCAATATCCTCACCCTCTTTCGGAGTAAACGCCGGTGCCTGCAGAGCTTCAAGTCTGATCCCCGGTTTTATCTCACGGTAGGAGTTCATAATGTCAACATGACGCAGAGCATCCAGTATGACACCCTCATCATCAAGCAGGATGGCATTCGTATATTTACCTGTAAACTCCAATTGCAAAAAACTCTTGTTCGCCTTGTAGGCACCACTTTGACTGACACCGATACGCAGTACCTTGTCATCATTGACGATCTCCATGCTCACGATCTCACTTCGATTCAGATACTTGTGCAAGAGCACGTCAAAAGGAGCTTGGTAGTGTTTCAGCCGGACCGAATCCGAACGCATATAGATGGCACTGTTGCCTTTTTGCAGATCAAAATAGATATCATTTTTCCCGTCAAAAGCGATCTTTATGATATTGTCACCGACGCGATGTGCCGTGGTGATACGTTTGAACTGTTGTAGATAATGGACGATCTGTTTAAAGGCGTAAAATTTCATAATTGAATTTTATCATAATAGTATAAAGAACTTTCCGCTATAATCGCGAAATTAAAAACGGGTAAAGACCCGCTAAGAAGGTAAATTATGGGACAAACCATAACTGAAAAAATATTTTCTGAACATGTAGGTAAAAAGGTCTATGCAGGCGAAATCGTCCGCTCAAATATTGATATGATCATCGGGAATGACATCACTACCCCGATCTCTATCAAAGCATTTGAAGAGAGTGGCGCAGAAAAGCTGGCAAACCCGGATGGATTTGCCCTTGTTCTTGACCACTTTATCCCGGCAAAAGACATCGCTTCTGCCAACCAGGCAAAGATCTCCAGAGAGTTCGCCTATAAACACGACTTGAAAAACTATTTTGATGAAAAAGACATGGGTATCGAACATGCCCTGCTTCCTGAAAAAGGACTTGTCGTTCCAGGTGATGTCATCATCGGTGCCGACTCACACACCTGTACACATGGCGCACTGGGTGCCTTCTCGACAGGTATGGGTTCGACTGACCTTGCTTTCGGAATGATCACGGGAGGAAACTGGTTTAAAGTCCCTGAGACGATCAAGGTTGTCTTCACAGGTAAACTGCAGCCAAACGTATACGGCAAAGACCTTATCCTTGAAGTTATCCGTCAGATCGGCGTGGACGGTGCCCTTTATCAGGCACTTGAGTTCACTGGTGATACAATTGAGAACCTGGATATGGACGGACGTTTCTCGCTGTGTAATATGGCGATCGAAGCGGGTGCCAAAAACGGGATAATCGCCGTTGATGACATCACAAAAGCTTTCCTGGCAGATAAAGACCTGGCTCGTGAACCTAAGTTCCATTACTCTGACGAGGATGCGAAATATGCCAAAATCATCGAGATCGATGTCAATAACCTTGAGCCCGTAATCGCTTATCCGTCTCTTCCTTCAAACGGAAAACCGCTTAGTCAGGCTGTTGCTGACAAAATCGCTGTCGATCAGGTCTTTATCGGTTCATGTACCAACGGGCGTCTTTCTGACCTTAAGATGGCAGCAGAGATCCTAAAAGGAAAACGTGTCGCGCGTCGTACGCGCTTGATTGTCACACCCGCAACACAAAAGATCCTCAAGCAGGCTGAGAAAGCAGGTTATCTTGACATTCTGATCGATGCGGGTGCGGTTGTCTCTAACCCGACATGTGGGGCTTGTCTTGGTGGCTACATGGGTATTCTGGGAGACGGTGAGACAGCGATCGCTACAACTAACCGTAACTTTGTAGGACGTATGGGTGCACGTAGCTCAGGTATCTATCTTGCTAACTCCGCTGTTGCTGCTGCATCAGCAGTCACCGGCTATATCACCGATCCTAAAGACCTCTAGTCTTTTTCTACCACTACTCTTTAACCTGTTAAAGAGTAGCTTTGGGAGATTGACAGACATGTTTGTTTTCTTCCCTCTCCTCTTTTAGCTATAATTTATTATCAAAGGTAACGACTATGAACTTAACTCATTTAGATGAAAATGACAGACCGAAGATGGTCGATGTCTCGCAGAAAGACCAGACAACACGTATCGCTGTGGCCAGTGGTATCATTTCAATGAGTCAGGAAGCTTTCGATGCTATTGTCGAGCAAAAGACAAAAAAGGGTCCGGTTATCCAGACAGCTGTTATTGCTGCCATCATGGGTGTTAAAAAGACGAGTGATCTGATCCCGATGTGTCATCCACTCAATCTTTCTGGTATCAACTGTGATATCGAAGAGCTTCCTGAACTTCCGGGATTCAAGCTTTATGTTACGGCAAAACTCACAGGACAGACCGGTGTAGAGATGGAAGCCTTGACAGGAACAAGCATCGGCCTTTTGACGATCTATGACATGGTCAAGGCCATTGACAAAGGAATGGTGATCTCCAATGTCCAACTCGAATCCAAAGAAGGAGGTAAAAGTGGTGAATATAAACGATCTTGACGAAAAACTGGAACTGGATTATCCCTGTAATTGGAAATACAAGATTATCACAGAACATAAAGACCATACCCAAGAAGCGGTCCTTGATGTGATCAATGATCGGTTCCATAAACTGACACACTCCAAAGACTCCAAAGGCGGAAAATATGTCAGTATGAACTTGGAACTTTTAGTACAGAATGAAGAGGACAGGAATTTCATCTTTGAAGCACTCAAAGCACACCAAAAAGTCAAAATGGTGTTATAATAAAATCATACACACCTTTTTGTAATACATTAAAACTTGGGTGTTTGCGCTTAAACATTAGAAAGGCTGATTTATGAATACCGAACAATTAGAACGTGACCTTTTAGATAAATGTACTAAACTTGAAAAACAAGACCCTTCCGCACAGAAAAAGATTATCAATGACGTCATCGAACACATGAAGAAAGAGTGGGAGATCGACATCACCCAGGCAAAGCTCAACGAAATAAAAGTCCTGGCGTCTGCAGTATTATCCCAATCGACCAAAGACCTCAATACGGAACTCCAAGACCTGCTCCTGCAAAAAGAGCGTATTGAACGTCAGCTTGACAAGAAAAGCCATGAGATGCAAAGTCAGAAACATGCGCTTTTTGCCACCATTGAGGAACTAATAAAAGAGCGTGATGACAAGAGTCCGAGTATCTCGAAGCTGCACAGCATAGAACTTCAGCTGATGGACCTTGTTGACCTGCTTGAAGAGATGGTAGAGTCTGCTATCATTACCACTCTTGAAAAAGGCTCCAATATTGAAGAGACTATCGAAGAGCTCTCCAAAGAGATCACACTTCAGACCCTTGATGAGGGTTTGCTCTCTGCCATTAGAATTCGTCATGTCATCTCTACCATTCTGCGTACAGCTATTGATGTTGCCGAAGCTACGCCTAATCTTGCCGGGATGATACTTGAAGGTACGATAAAAGGTGTCCGTTCCGGCCTTATACGTGCTCTTGATCGCTTTAAACAGAAGTTTCTCTTTACACCCGATGAAGTCAAGCTGGCACTCATCGATGACCCCCAAGCCTTATATGATGAACTACACCATATCGATACCCTTTTCATACAGACGATAGAGGCAATCAGTGCACAGAGTTCCCCGGCTATCAGAGGCGAACTCGAGAACATTCTTGCTGATATACGTTATGACATGCAAGAACTTGCGCTTATCTCGAAAGAGACCTTGGATATACTCGGTGACAAGCTTTCTCATCTGGCAAAAGAAGCCATGCAAAGAAGCTCCGTCATCCTGCAATCCAAGAAGGCAAAAGATGCGAAAAAGATGGGTGTTCATGCCTGGAGTGTCGCACGATCAGTGATCGATGGGGCTATCAAAGGCGCCAAAGACGCCATAGATAAAAAATAGCACCCTTATATAGAAGTCATTGATCTCACAGAGAAGCTCTTCTCTGGTTGATCTCATACCCCATAAAACCGTTGCCCTTGATCACTTTGATGAGTAGGCGATTGTACTTTTCTCTCATCTGTGAATAGTTTGTCATGGTATTTGCTGCTATCAAACCAGTAAAGCGCTTTCCATTTTTTCGGTACTCTGCTCGTAGACGCCGAAACTCCTTATATGATCGGTGGCGATTCAGGTTAAGCATATATCTAGCAATCGATTCCTCCAGCGTATCAAATATTCGGAGTTTATGCTTTGCATCTTTATCCCGGTTTCCGGGGACCATTCCCTTCTTGCCCCACGTCCATTCACCAAAAAGGTTATTCCCTTCACGGGCAAAACGGCTCTCTGCCCATGCACTTTCAACTGCTGCCTGTGCAAGTACTAGCGAGATGGGAACTATATCGACCTTCTGCAGATATTCACTTTCATTATACATCTGTTTGATCCGGTATTTTTTAGATATCTTGATCAGTCTGACCAAATCTGTCCGTCCTTTAAGACTGTAGGTAAAAAGGTATTTATGAAAAAATTTTTTGATAAAAGCGCGGTCTGAAAGTATCTGTTTCTGAGTATTTTCGATCTTGGGAAGAAGGGTGTTGACGAAGGCCGTCTTTTTGACCTTCGGGTCTCGTATTTTGTAATAGTCTTTTCCAAACCCTGACTCGACAGCATAAGATGCGGATAACGAAAGTAGTAAAATGAACAGGTGTCTTAACAATCGATCCCCCGACCTACAATATCTAGTCTATATGTGTTACAAAGACTTTTCTAACATCTCCGGTAAAGGTTATTATACCATCTTGTAATCCCAGTGACAGCTCTTCTGCACTCGTCGGTCTTACTATTGCTTTGTCTGAAACTTTACTTTCCTGATTCGCACGGTAAAAGCATGCGGCCATTCCCGTGCCACATGCCAGAGTCTCATCTTCAACCCCGCGTTCATAAGTACGTACACGAATATGATCAGACTCTATAGAGGCGATATTGACATTGGCATTATATTTGTAGCGCAATTCCCGTGCTTCGAGGATATCAAAGTTCTCAATATCGGCATCAAAGGTAACAAGATGCGGGACACCCGTATCGATCAACCACCATCTTTTACCGCCTTCATCGATCATATTATCTAATATCTTTGGGGGAGTAAGGTCACTTTGTACACGATTACCCTCCACTTTACAGGCAATCTCTCCAGCCAAGGTCAAAAACCTCATCTCTTTTGGAGCCAGCCCGTTATCAAATGCGTAATGGGCACAGGCACGGCTTCCGTTTCCACACATCTCCGCTGATGAACCGTCAGCATTGTAAAAGCACCACTCAAAATCCAAGGTGTCATGCGGCACAAGCACAATAAGGCCATCAGCCCCCACGCCTTCCTGGCGATGACAAAGTCGTTTTGCCAAAGCTGAGAAGTCTTCTTTTATAAAGCTATGAAAAATAACAAAATCATTCCCACTTGCGGAGTATTTGGCAACTTGTCGCATCTATTTATACCTCTCACTGTAATTATAATCTTCCTTAATTTTATCGACAAATGCCTCACATTCGGCTTGAAGATGCTTCAGGTTCTTACTATTGTCAATCACCCAGGTCGCGCGTTTCTTCTTCTCATCGATATTCATCTGTGAATTGATACGGACCAACGCTTCTTCCTCCGTCAAGTCATTACGTTTCATATAACGCTCTAACTGTATTTCAGGCGGTGTATAAACGACAACGCTCTCTTTGATGTCATAGGCATCGTTCTCAAAGAAAAGTGGGATATCGATCAGATAGGGGAACTCACGTGCATCAAAGACTTTGGCACGTTTTTCAATCTCTTTACGGATAAGAGGGTGGATGAAGGCTTCAAGCTTTTTCTTGTTCGCCTCATCACTGAAGATAATCTTGCCCAGGTTTGTACGAAGTACCTTGCCCTTGCGAACGAACTCTTCTCCAAACATCTCAGCGATCTTTTCATGATGCAGGTCTAAAAGCTCATGAGCAATATCATCTGCATCAATGACTTGTATACCATATAGCTTCATAATGCTCGCTACTGTACTTTTACCCGTGGCTATCCCGCCTGTAAGTGCAATAGCGTATCTATATAGTTCACCCATTAATTTTTAATGATACCCTTGTAAGTAGCACGGATATAGTTTGGCATTGCGAAACTGGAAGTATGGATATCACAGTTATAATACGAAAGACCGTCAATAAGATCGGCACGATGCAAGATGACATCTGCCGTCGGATGGTACTCTTTAGATGCCAGGATCATTGTCTTGTCCTCTGCACGGTACGGCATAACAATCTTGAAGTACTCACCGATAGCGTTCAGCTGCTCTTTTGTCTTTGCTTCATCATCCAATGAAACGTTCAGTGCCGAAATAAGCCCGTCTTCTTTGACGATGCGGTTCAAGTGTGCGTAGGTGGCACGTGAGATATCTGATGCTGAATCGATAAGAACAATATCAAAACTGTTATCTGCACCGTTTGCGATAGTGTCTAACCCGCCAACTGTGATATTCAGACCATTATGACGCTCTAGCTCGCTTTTAATACCCTCAGGTGCATCGCTTACCAACAGAACACTCTTTGGTGCCTTATGTGAACACACTGGCACATGTGCCATCATCTCGTTATAAACAAAATCTTTACTCATTCTATATTTTTCCTAGTTAGACTTACTAGCCACATCAAAGAGTCTAAGTCTGTAATTTTTAATTAGCGGGATTTTAGCATGTTAGAATTAAAGAGGTTTGAAAGGAATTGTCTAAGTTAAAGAACTTAGACTAAACAGGATGGCTTTAAAGATACGTGCAAACCTTCTCAATAGGAAGACGGACTTTTTTTGGCTGCTCATTTACCCTTGAGCCGAAAGCGACGATAACAGCGACCGACTCATCTTCTCCGTCAATGCCCAGTGTCTTTTCGACCTCTTTTTGATCAAAGCCTTCTATTGGGCAGGAATCTACGCCTTCCGTTGCCGCATATGTCATCATGTTTCCCATAGCGATATAGACCTGTTTTGCCGCCCAATCTTTGTAAAACCTTGGGTTACCTTCGGCTTTGGCCCCTAGGAAGCTTCCATATATATTCATATAGGCATCAAACATCTCTTGTGGCAGGTTCTTGCGTTTGAACTGCTCTTGCACATAAGGTGAACCCGGCTCGACAAGCTTGTTCTTTGTGACAAATACGATAAGGTCGCTACATGACGTGATCTGCACCTGGTCCCAACATGAAGGGCGAAGTTTCTCTTTCAGCTCTTGTGACTGTACGACGAGGAATTTCCATGGCTCCATTCCAAACGATGAAGGAGAAAGACGTCCAACCTCCAAAATATTCTCCAGGGTCTCTTTTGGGATCTTCTTGTTCTCATCAAATATCTTGCAAGCATGCCTAAAACTCATCGCTTCTAAAAAGTTCATCAAACGGTTCCTTTTGTCTTTGTTATTTTTTCTTCTTCCAACAGTTTTGAGATGATGTTTACCGGGAAGCTTGCCGAGAGAAATCTATACTCATTATCAGCATAGCTGAAAGTCTCCCGTGCGCGCATCAAGCTCAGTCGCATCTGGTCTAACTGTTGTGTTATTGGTGCACTAAACGCGGAGATATGATCTTTTGCATCATGCTCCAGATGAAGCAGGAATTCGTAGAATTCCTTGGCTTCAAGTCCATCCACCTCGCCCAAGACAGGATAATCACTGTAATGCTCTTTGACATAGGCTCTCAGCTCTTCATAAAATGCCATATCATGGGCCATCAAAGGCTCTATCTCATTTAATATATGCATCAACTGATGATAGTGTTTTTGCATCGTCTGATGCAGTTCATAGGACTCTCTCTCCAGCTTTTGCCGCTTGTTGACCCAGATCAGATAAAAGAAGATCATGACGACTAACAAGACTAACACACTAAAAACGAGGAGAGAAAGAATCATGAGATTACCTTTAAAAAAAGTTCATTTATCTTATCAGTATGAAACTGAAACAAGGCTATGGTTTTATGACTAATTGATCTCTTTTTTTCTCTAAAAACAGACTCAGTTCTTCATACCGCCCCATATACGGGCTTTCAAAAGTTTTGAGTAAAACCTTGTATTTTTCATAATTCTTCCACACTCTCTGCGATGCTTCCGGTCTTCCTTTTTTGATCAACTCAAATGAGACTGCTGCGTTGATAAACCCTTTGATAAGTTTCATCTCCGGGTCATCCTCAAATCGTCGAGGAAACCATATCTGCTCCAAGGTCTCATGGGCCTCATAATAGAGTGCTTCGTTGACCTGCTTGACAAAGGCATTGATCAGCACATCATATTCAGCATGTAAATCTCCGTACTTACTCATAATCTTCGTCCAATATCTGAAAATGTTTTCTCCAATATCCACGTCCTCCTTTTAAAGAGAGACAGTGTTGTTTTGGGAACTTTGCTTTGTATTCTTTGAGTCGGTCCATCGTCGCCTTGCCTGTGTCACAGTAAAAAACAAAGACGGAACCCTCCGGCTCGTCTTTCAAAAGAACAGGGTTATAAACTATTGTATCTGCATGATCGATAGGGTTCAAAATCGTATCGATCAACAGGACTTTTACACCTTCTTTTTCAAGTCTTTTCTTATTTCTTAAAAACTCTTCTTGTGTCCATTCATCAGGAAAATTCTCATCCATATCCAACGCTTTAAATTTATTTTCAAAAGAATAGCAGATTAATCCCTAAGCAAGCGTATAAAAACCCACTTTAACATCAAAATTTAGCTCTTATTTAGTTATACTTTTGCAATGGCTAAAAAGAAAAAGAAACTTAGTAAATATAATCAAATTATCCGAAACTATTTTGACGGTGACGGTTTTGATGAAGGAATCACCCGCGTTCCTCTTGAAAACCTTATTGAGCTTGCATATAAACTCGGCATACGTGATATTGCTCCTGCTCATGATCACCTGGTCCGTGCCTTCAGACGAATCTGGTCTGAAGCAGATGTAGAGATCAGGCAAGAGATTGTACAATACTTCAAAGAGCTCGGGCAGCTGTTTACCGGTAGCGGTGAGAAACAGGCCTCAGATGACAAGTCAGAGAAGATCAACAACCTTCTAGACCAGCTTACGCTCAGTGACGAAGAAGCAAAAGTACTTCAGAAACACTTCATGCAAGAGAGAACAAAACGCATCTCCCTGCCCAAAATGGAGAAATTCCTGTATCAGATACGCCTGGCCAAAAAACTCCAGGCACTGGAAAAGAGCCTGGAGGTCAGCTTCACTGATGACAACTCTCTCGAGTTCTTCACCCCTATCACGTTTGAATATACCGGTGAAAAGTTTTCCAAAATCTTACAGGTCAAAACAGAACCTTTGTCCTACACACTGCTTGCAGAGTCCGATATCGACGAACTGCGACCTCACCTGACACAGATAAAACAAAAGTTCATCCAGATCAAACAGGATGAGGCGGACAACTTTCTTGCCAGACTACAGCATCCGCACCCCTACCTCGAAGATGCAGAGATATTACAGGCGCTGAAAACAATGCCGCCGGAAACCATTCTTGAGTACACCCCTTTAAGCGAGAAAACTTTAAGAGCTGTCTTTGCAAGACACTTTAAGAGCTATGCTTTGCAGCTGATGAACTATAACCTGATTATGCACAAAGAATCGATCTATCATTATGAAGGTCATGAGATTCCTTATGAAGCCCTCAGTGAAATATCACTGAAAGAACTTCTACCCCGGTTATGGAAAGGCGAGGCCATCGATTTCGAAGAAGAGTTTTCCCTGCATAACGAAATGATTGAAAATGCCTTTAAAGAGGAGCTTGATGAACTGATAGAGAGGTGTAAAGAGTCAGCATCCATCCTTGATATGGCTCATGAAGAGGTCATCTCCTTTGTGCTTGAGGACCTAAAGGGATACTTGCACAACGATCTGCACATCCCGCCAAAACTTGCCCGCAAAGTCCTCTTTCATTTTAACAGCAGCATTCAAGGCCTTAAACTTAAGAAACAACGCGAGGCCCTCCTTGCACGTACAATCCGTGATTTTAAAAACCTCTTTCCGGTTGCGAGAGAACTACGTCGAAAACTTATCTTTCACGTCGGACCGACAAACAGCGGTAAGACCTATCAGGCAATGAAAGCACTGGAAAAAGCAGACACTGGTTACTATCTGGCCCCTTTGCGGTTACTTGCTCTTGAAGGATACGAAAACCTTAAAAAAGATGGCGTATCCGCCTCACTGATCACCGGAGAGGAACAGATCGTTGATGAATATGCCACACATATCAGTTCAACGATCGAGATGCTCAATTTCAACATCGATGTCGATGTCTGTGTCATCGATGAAGTACAGATGATAAACGATCGCGACCGTGGCTGGGCGTGGGTCAATGCGATCATCGGTGCCCCTGCCAAGAATGTCTATATGACGGGATCACCCGATGCCCTTGAGGCTATTGAGGCCCTGGCACAATGGCTTGACGAAGAACTCGAAGTCGTCTATTTTGAGAGGAAGAACCCTCTGTCTGTGATGACACAGGCCACTTCTTTAAACCAGATCCAGCCGCAAACAGCAGTCATCGCATTTTCACGCAAAGATGTCCTCCAGCTCAAACAACAGCTCAGTCGGCACTATCAGGTCTCTGTCGTCTACGGAAACCTCTCCCCCGAAGTAAGACGCGAAGAAGCACGCCGCTTCAGAGAGGGTGAGACGGAAGTCCTTGTCGCCACCGATGCTATTGCTATGGGATTGAACCTCCCAATCAAGACTATTCTCTTCTCCAAAGATGAAAAATTTGACGGCGAGCGTCGTCGTAAACTCCAACCTACAGAGATTATACAGATAGCGGGGCGTGCCGGACGATTCGGGATAGAGGAAAAAGGCTATGTGGGAGCATTGACACCCGCAATCCTGCAAACGGTTCACGAACAGTTCCATAAGCCCCTTCCGAAGATAGCTCTCCCTCTGAATGTCATGGCCAACCTCGAGCACATCTTACTTGTAGGAAAGATCCTTGAGACAAACAATCTCGAAGAGATCCTCCGATTTTTTATCAAACATATGACCTTTGATGGTCCATTCCGTGTTGCCAATCTTGAGACCCTCATCGAGATCGCGAAATATACCGATGAATATGATATTGACCTCAGTTCCAAATATCATATGGCCTGTGCACCTTTATCGACACAGTCACCTTATCTCGTCCAGGTCTTTTCAAACTATATCGCACACATGGAACAAAAAAAGCCCGTGCCTTATCTCGAGAACAAACTCTACGGTGATTATGCCGAGTCCATGGAGACACTGTTACATATTGAAGATCTGGTCAAAGAGGTCTCTTTATATCTGTGGCTCAATTACCGTTTTCCAGAGATATTTTTCGAACCGGACAAAGCGCTAAAAGCACGCAAGACATTAAACGATTACATAGAAAAGACACTTAAAAATGCCCAGTTTGTCCCGCGCTGCCGCATCTGTACCAAACCCCTGGCCCTGGACAGCAAACATGCGATATGTAACAGTTGTTTCCGCAAAAGAAGGCATCTTAACAGTGCTGTTCAAAACCCTCAACGTAAAAAACCGAGATATTAGATAATATAATATAGCTTATATATTTTTAAGATTCTTAAAACATTTAAAAGAGTAAACTTTATTCATACACGCTCTTTTAAGAATCAAGGATATGCTATGTCAGTTCAAGAACACAGTTTTGATGAAAAGACAATTCTTGTCTCCAAAACAGATCTGCAAGGTCATATTACCTATGCCAATCAAAACTTCATCAAAATATCAGGTTTTAGTGAAAAAGAACTCATCGGAAAACCTCACAATATTGTCCGTCATCCACAGATGCCAGCCGTTGTTTTTAAACTCTTATGGAACAATCTGAAAAACGGTGAAGAGATTAATGCCTATGTCATAAACAGTACTAAAGATGGTGGTTTTTATTGGGTACTGGCCAATGTCACGCCTTCTTTTAACTCCGAAGGAAAAGTAATCGGGTATCACTCGGCACGACGAAAACCCACAAAAGAGGCACTCAATGTCATAAAGCCTTTATATAATGAACTTTTACAGATTGAAAAGAGCTCAGGGATCGATGCCAGTCAAAAGAGACTAAATGAAATATTACAAGAAAAAGGATGCGATTATGACGAATTTGTCTTCTCTATCTAAACTACGCTACGTACTTATAAGCACTATTGTTTTAGGACTGTTAGGCCTTGTCTCTTCTGTCGTGTTTTTTCATTTCGATATATATTTCATTCTTTTGTCTGCACCGATGTTTGCAATCTCTCTTTACGGTTTCAAACAACTCAATATAATCGTCAAGGGTATCAATGCTTCGAGTCACACGCTCAAAGGTGCCGTTCAAGGTAATTTTGAAAACCGCGAATTGTTTATCGAAGGGGGAGGAGAACTTGAACTCCTGTCCCACAATATCAATAATGTGATGGATCAGATAGAAAGTTTTATGCGCGAGGTCAAAGCAGCTATCGGATATGCATCCAAGAACAACTATCACCGTTTTGTCAACGGAAAAGGCTTAAATTCAAACTTTCAGACCTCGGCCGAGATGATTAACTCCGCTATCATAAGTATGAAAAACGAATACGAAAACCAAGCTAAAGATATTTTCCAACAAAAACTCGTAGGAACAGCCCAAAACCTTGCCAATTTCAAAGTCGTACAATCTCAATTAACCGATACTACAACTGAGTTTTCTCAGCTTGGCAAAGAAGCCGTTAGTACAACAAAACTTTCTAAACAAGGTATCCGTTCTGTAGAAAAGATTGTAAACAACTTGAATGAACTCAGTGAAAACATCAATCAAAATGCTGATTCTGTAGATGCTCTTGTAAATAGGGCTAACGATATTTCCGAAGTCGTTAATTTGATCAAAGATATTGCCGAACAGACCAACCTGCTTGCATTGAACGCCGCAATCGAAGCTGCGCGTGCGGGAGAACATGGACGTGGTTTTGCAGTCGTAGCAGACGAAGTCCGAAAGCTGGCCGAACGGACACAAAAAGCGACATCAGAGATTTCCATCTCTATTCAGAGTCTTCAGCAAGATACTGGTGAGATACAAAGTAGTGCCGAAAAAATGACATCAATTGCCAATGAGTCCGGTGAGATTGTTTCTGAATTTGAAGAGACTTTTTCAAAATTCAATGAGAATTCAAAAGCTGTTCAGGCTATCAGTATCAGCATGGAAGACAGGATCTTTGCAATACTGCTTAAGATCGACCATATCCTCTTCAAAACAGCTGCGCTTGAATCTATTAATGCCCGTCAAGAAGCCACCCCTCCATTTGGCGACCATCATACCTGTCGCATGGGCAAATGGTACGACACAATTGGAAAAGAGCGTTTTGGTACAACCAGTGCATATAAAAGTATGGAAGAACCTCACAGCAGAGTACATAGCTCTGTTCTAGACTCAATGACCTATATACGAGAAGGAGACACAGTACTCCAAAATAAAGAAAAAATCTATCAAAACTTTATAAATATGGAAAAGGCTTCAGATGAACTGTTCGACCTCATCGACAAGATGCTTGATGAAAAAGCTAAAATAAACAAAGCTGCTGTCTAAGTACCTATTCCAAAAGGTCACGGTAATCATACTTAAGAGGGTCGATGAAGATCTTTCCTTTCTTTCGGATCACCCGACTGTCTACACCGACAAGCCGCTTGAAGCGGTTTTTGACGCGTTGATGTTTACCCGGTTTGTAAGCTTTGAGTTTCAGGAACTTTTTTAAAGACATCGGCTCACTTTCAATCGCTGCGACATCATCCACCTCAATAGAAGTATCCTCTACATCAACGACCTCTTGTACACTCTGCGTCATATGCTGCGTATCCATATGAGGCAGGAACTTGCTGGTGATAGTATTCAGAACCTGTTTAAGCTGTTCATCGCGTTCTTTGTATATCTGCTCTATCTTTTTCTTCTCTTGGATAAGCATCTGTTCTTTTTGTTCCCGCAGGTTTAGGTTCTGCTTCTCAAGCTCTTTGATCTTATCTTTTAACTGAGTGTTCTCATCTTCGATATAACTGTAGTATTTTGTATCACTGGGCTCTTGCACCGGTGTAGCAGGTTCATCGATAAGAACATATTTTGTCCCATGCTCGATTACACAGTCTAGACTCCCTCTGCGTATCCTGTTATGAATCGCCTCTTTAGAGACTTTGAACTTCTCTGCTGCTTCTGCTACACTCAGTTTTGACATATCTATCCTTCTTTGATTGTACACATCTGTATCAATGTGTCTATGAGCCTCATATCCAAATGCCCCTGCATCTGTTTCTTCATCAGGCTGATCGCCTCAAAGCTTGTCATGGCAGCCTTGTAGGAACGCTTTGTCGTTAACGCATCAAAGACATCACACACAGCGATAATACGTGGAAAAAGCGATATCTGCTTATCCTTCAAACCGTCAGGATAACCGCTTCCGTCAAGCTTTTCATGATGCGAACGGATACCTGATAGTATCCTCTTATCTGTGATCCCCATATTCACGGCGATATCATATCCTGCCGCCGGGTGCTTCTTCATCCGTGTGAACTCCAGGTCTGTCAGCTTTCCGTTTTTATTGATGATATCCCAATCTATCTTACTTTTTCCCAAATCATGCATCATAGATGACATCCCTATATCTTCCAAGTCTTTATCCTTCAAGCCTAAAAACTTAGCCAGGGTCAGGGAATAGATACTGACATTGATAGAGTGCGTATGTGTATAATAGTCATGTGCGGCAATCTTCATAATAGAAGCCAGTGTCGCTTCATCCTGAAGGACCAGATTGACAAAACCATCAACAATGTTTTGACTTTTTTGCATGTTGCCTAGAGAATCGGGGTTGCGGAAAAGCTCATCCATGACTTCGGTGGCTTTAGAATAGACAATATCTGCCTTTTCAGTAAACGGTATTTCATCGTTTGTCGCGATACTTTTTAGATGTTTCTCGGCATAACGCTTATACTTCTCATACTCCTCATCGATGACAAAAAGACTTTCCAGTTCACGTAACCGGACTTTGCTATCGCCATCGACAACACTGTCACTTTGCAGAAAAAGACTCATCTGTGTCTTTGTCTGATTGGCAGCATAAGTGGTGAAATCCAGAAACTGTCCTTCTGTAATCAAACGCTTATCAATAGCCTTATAACGCTTACTTTTTGTCTCCGGCATCAACACCTACTTATCGAAAGTTCTCAAACACCAAAGGAGCATCCCACTCCATACTTCTTATATGCTTCATCGCTTTTTGCAGATCGTCCAGGTTCTTCCCTTTGACTCGAATATGATCACCCTCCAAAGTGGCTGTCACCTTCATCTTTTGAGCCTTGATCTCTGCTACTATCTTCTTGGCCTCTTTGGATTCGATATAGTCAACAATCTTGAAGACCTTTCGCCGGTCTCCTCCACTTGCGTCAACGACAGAAGCCTCATCCAGGACCTTCGAACTCAACTCGCGCTTAACCAATCGTCCGATCACGATATCTTCAAGAGCCTCAAGTTTATTATCACTTGAACTCGTGAGTGTCAGGGTCTTTGCTTTTTCATTATAGTCTATGTCTGCCGTGATCCCTTTAAAGTCATATCTGGCAACAACTTCTTTTTCTGCCTGGTTTATCGCATCTTTAAAGTTCTGCATATTGATCTTTGCTGATATATCAAAGGAGTGCTCTTTTGCCATCTGTCCTGCCTACTGAAATGATTATTGAAATTAGTATATCAACTTATTACTTATAATTTATTTTCGCTTTAAATCCAAAAATCTGCTTTCTCTGCTATAATTAAGAAATTGTCAACATACATGAGGGGTTCTAATGTTCAAAAAAATGCTTAAAAATCTTAGTATCAAACAGCGTATCAACTACCTTATCGCCATGGTAGGTATCTCTGTCATTGGTGCTGCTGCTTTTGCTTTCTTCACACTACACAGTATCGGAGGTCAATATAATGATCTTCAGAACCACTCCACTGCCGGTGCAATGGAGACTTTGCATATTCAAAAAGACCTTAACTATATCTCTAGAACGACACGCGATATCATGTTGGGTGGAGACTATGATAAGGATATGACCAAACTTAAAGACCGCATGGATAAAATCCGTCACTCTTTTAACAAAATAGCCGAGACCATTGAAGATGAGCGTTCTATCAACCTTATCAAAGAAGCAAAAGACAGTACCCTTACCTTTCTTGACAACTCCTACAAGATGATGGAAAACCTTAGTAAAGAAGATATTGCAAACAATACGAATGCAAACTACAAGCGCTACAAAGAGACCCTCACCCCTTATGCTGCAGCATCACGTGATGCCTTCCAAAAAGTCGTTGAGCTAAAGGAAAAAGAGCTTGCAGACGCTTCAGAAAGTATGAATGCAGAACTTGCATTTTACAAGTTCTTCTTTCTTGTCACCGGTATTCTTATCACCGCTCTGGTCATCATGTTCGCTACAGCCGTACGTGCTTCTATCACTGGTGCATTGACGACCTTTACCAAAGTCATGCAAAAATCTGCGGATGGAGACTTTGAGAAGACCCAGATTGAAGAGAAAGATGACACTGAGCTTGGACAGATGAACCTTGCCCTGCAAAAACTGTTGCATCAGATCACCTTTTTTATCGAAGAGATCAATGTCTCTTTTACAAACGCAACAAAAGGGAATTTCGAACGCTGTATCTCTAAAGAGGGCATGCATGGTGAATTCACTGTTGCAATCGAGAATATCTGTCAGAGTCTCAACCAGATGAAAGAACAAGAAGCCAAAAAACGCCGTGATGCGCTTAATACAAAACTAAGCTCACTCGCAGGTAGTGTTACCAAAGGTCTTGTAGGGATTCAAGATGACCTACAAAACAATATTACTGCGCTTAAAGACGTCACCACCGCGACGAAAAATGCAGCTCAACTCTCTAACGAGAGCCGTAATGATATTGAAAGTATTGTCTCAGAGCTTCAACGCCTTATGGAACATACGGCTAACAACAACGAAGCGATCACATCCCTGGCGACACAGGTCAGTGACATCACCTCAGTCATCCAGTTGATCACGGATATCGCTGATCAGACCAACCTTCTTGCGCTCAATGCCGCAATCGAAGCAGCACGTGCAGGTGAACATGGACGTGGCTTTGCCGTTGTTGCCGATGAAGTGCGAAAACTGGCAGAACGCACACACAAAGCAACGTCCGAGATCTCTGTCTCGATCAAGTCACTTCAGCAAGAGATGAATGACATTCAGACCAGTTCTGAGCACATGAGTCAGGTCGTTGAGAGTTCAAGTGAGAAGATCACTGACTTTGAGGGCACGATGATAGAGTTAAATGAAGGTTCGAATAAGATCGTTGATTATTCTTATACCATGGAGAACAGCACCTTTGTCGTTCTGGCTAAGATCGATCATATCATTTATAAGTCAAATGCCTATAACACGATTATCAATGCCACACCTTCATTGACAATCAGTGATCATCACGGCTGCCGTCTTGGTAAATGGTATGATGGAGAAGGAACACGCCGATTCAGTGAGACACCTTCGTTTAAACGTATCCCGGCACCACATAAAATCGTTCACGATAATGCTAATAAAAATGCGTCTTACCTCAGTGACGGTATTGAGGACTCTCATGTTGAAGTGGGAGATGAAATCGTTGCTCGTTTCGAAGAGATGGAAAGAGCGAGTAAAGAACTCTTCATGCATATGGACAATATGCTGGAAGAGTCAAAAAACTAGGTAATATCTACCTAGTTGAGCAAACACATGAAAATTTCTTATGTGTAATCTGAAGTTCTATACACGCCTGATCCCTTACCTCTCTTTTTTTCTTATATTCACACTTTCTTTTTCTGGTTGTACGTATAAAGAGCACTTTCTTCCTATAACGCGGGATAAAACAATGATAGAATACAAACGTCTTGCTTTAAACGTTCCAGAAAAGAATATCTTTATCCAAAATAATGTTGATATAGGTACTTTACACAGTATAGAGCAGAGCTTTGAAGAGTGTATGGCTATATCTCCTCCGGATCTTTTTCTATCTGCTGCGACTTTAATGTTGTGTTTACCCATTAACCTACCCCTCAATCTAGTTAAAAGTCAAGAAGAAGTAAAAAAACTTGACATACTGAAAAAAGAAAAAGGCTCGATTGAAATCTCTCTAAAAGATACAAACCTGCAGGAGAAGCTTAAAACCATTGCTACTGATTATACTCGTGAAAACATGATTGACACTATTTCTTTGGATGAAAATGACAGCACTATCCTGGAAGACGGTTCTATCGACTATTCACCATTATCCTTAAAAGGGATAGATACTGTTATCGAATTTGAAATCATGAAAATAACACTTGATGAAGCTGGCTTAACAGATACGCCAGTATTCATCACATTAGAAATTAAAAGTAGGCTCATCAATACTGAGGATAATCGTGTTTTAGATTCAACAGAGAAAAAAATAAATTCTAATGCTCACAGCTATCAGGAATGGATATCAAATGATTTCAAACGTCTAAGAGATGAATGCGACACCTTGCTCAAAGAGATGGCTCTTAATCATATTGATGAACATCTGTTCCTATATTATCCGATACTTCCAGCAGATATCTCCAAAGATACAACTAAAAGAGAAGCTCCCTACTATGTCCTTAATGCTTATCATCCAAAGCCTATCTTTGCTACGCCAGATATGAGAGAGATATCCTTCAAGGAATATGAGCGGGTCAATGGTTCCTCCAGAAGATATGTCCCGATCAAGGAACAAAAACCTTTACTTAAGTGGGAACCTTTTCCATGGGACTATGACCAAATGCCCCCAGAAAGGTTCAGCAATGTTGTTTATGACCTTGAAATTTACGAATATGAGGGTCGATTGGTATATGCGAAAGAAGGAGTGATAAAAAATGAACATAG
>JBFEWG010000157.1:0-3932 GCA_041546465.1 Sulfurimonadaceae bacterium | reverse complement strand
ATGCCGTCATTTGAACTGGAAGGTCCGGTCTGGATTGCAAAAGCGTTACAGGATTGCGCGTTGGAACCATCAACATCACAGGCTAGAAGAGATATTAAGCAAGGTGCTGTTAAAATAGATCAAATTAAAGTAGAAGACGAACAACTGCAGTTAGAGGCAGGGGAATATGTCTTGCAGGTCGGTAAACGTAAGTTCGCTGCAGTAAAGGTGAAATAATGGCATTCAAGTCAGTAAAAATCGGAAAGCATACGATTGACATTCCCATCGTTCAAGGTGGAATGGGTGTCGGTATCTCCTGGTCTCAACTTGCAGGAAATGTAAGTAAAGAGGGTGGACTGGGTGTAATCTCTGCGGTAGGTACAGGCTATTACGACAAAAAAGAGCATGTCAAGCGTCTGGTAGCAGAACGTCCTTTGGAGGTTGAGAACTTCTATTCAAAAGAGGCGTTGGTCAAGATCTTTGCAGATGCAAGAAAGATCTGTGGTAACAAGCCGCTTGCAGCAAATGTTCTGTATGCGATTAATGATTATGGTCGTGTTGTGACAGATGCCTGTGAAGCGGGTGCGAACATCATCATCACAGGGGCAGGTCTTCCTACCAATATGCCGGAGTTCACAGCAGACTATCCGGATGTAGCTCTTGTTCCTATCGTTTCTTCGCCTAAGGCACTTAAGATCATCTGTAAACGCTGGCAGAAGCGTTATGACCGGCTTCCTGATGCAGTTATCCTTGAAGGGCCAAAAAGTGGTGGACATCAGGGCTTTACCTATGATCAATGCTATCTGGAAGAGAACCAGCTTGAGAACCTTGTCAAGCCTGTCGTCGAAGAAGCGGCTTTATGGGGAGGTATGCCTGTGATCGCAGCCGGTGGAATCTGGGACAAAAATGATATTGAAGAGATGATGGCACTTGGTGCAGCCGGTGTTCAGATGGGGACACGTTTCATCGGTACGCATGAATGTGATGCCCATGAAAATTTCAAACAGGTCCTTATTGATGCTAAAGAGGAAGATATCAAACTGATGAGTTCACCGGTCGGATATCCGGCACGGGGTGTACGTACAAACCTTACCGGTCTTGTCGAAAGACGTGAAGGGCCTGCGATCAAATGTATCTCGAACTGTGTTGCACCGTGTAATCGCGGTGAAGAGGCCAAAGAAGTCGGTTTCTGTATTGCTGACAGGCTCTCTGATGCCTATGAGGGTAATCTTGAGTTTGGTCTCTTCTTTTCGGGGACCAACGGGTATCGCATTACGGAACTGATCTCCGTTAAAGAACTTATGAAGAAGTTGACAGAAGGGGAATAGTCTGCGTCTTTTCGTATCGATTCTTTTTCTCACTGTTCTTCTTTTCGCCAATAACGGTGAAATTCTAAAGCGTGCACAAAAGAATGCTTTAAGTAGTGACAAGGCACAGGTCTATCGCGCATATAATGACTATAAGAATCTTTATGTCCGTTCTTTGATGAGCGGGGATGACAAGCTGTGTGACACCTGTCTGAGTGGATTGATCAAAACAGGTAAAAAACTGCATATCGATGTCATTGATTATGAGACAGAACTCAAAAAACGCAAGGCCAGAAAGCAAAGTAAAGCTGCCTCCAAAAAAACAGCCCAGCCTCAAAAGATTACGCAGAAAAAAGCGACACCCACAAAAGTAAAATCATCGATAGCCTCACAAAACAGACTCAAGTCGGTTCGCTGGAAAGACAAACAGCGTTTGGTCTTGAAGTTCTCCCGTCCTATCCGTAACAATGAGTTAAACAGTTTTGCTCTGGATTATCCTGATAAGAAGCAGTATAAAAAGATCTATGATATTTATGCCGTTCTTTCACAAAAAGCGATGCATTTGAAACATACCTCTGTCAAGAAGATCCGTTTGGCCCAGTTTGATCAGAGAACACTCCGTATCGTCTTCGAGAGCGACTCAAAGATAAAGCAGCAGTATAAAATCTCCGGTGATGAACTTATTATCAAGATGTCGTCTGAGAACCGCGAACTGACCTATATCCCTGTGACAACAAAACAATCGAGAAAGGTCATTGTTATCGATCCCGGTCATGGTGGAAAAGATGCAGGAGCGGTAGGGCACAAGAGATATAGAGAGAAAGTCGTCGTCCTTCAAACGGCAAAAAAGATCCGTGATATCCTTGTTAAACGCGGTTATACAGTCTATATGACACGTAACGGTGATGATTTTGTCAAATTACGAAAACGTACACGCTTTGCCAATAAGAAAAAAGCCGACCTCTTTCTTTCTATTCATGCCAACTCAGTCCCTAAAAAGAACCGCAATAAAGCACACGGCATTGAGACCTATTTCCTTTCAACTAACAGAAGTGAACGGTCAATGCGTGTTGCGGCAACGGAGAATGTCGATATCGGCAAGATGGAAAAAGGAGGGATGCAAGACGCCCTGCACCTGATGAACAGAGAAAAGATTTTGGCTTCGAACAAACTGGCTATCGATATGCAGCAAAATATGCTTGCTTCCGTCAGGGAAAAATACAAAGATGTCTCAGATAACGGAGTCCGTTCGGGTCCATTTTGGGTCTTGGTCGGTGCGCAGATGCCAGCGGTATTGATCGAACTCGGTTTTATATCCCATCCACGTGAAGCTACCCGTATGGTAGATCATCGTTATCAACAAAAACTGGCCATCGGAATCGCCAATGGCGTCGACAGATATTTTGCCAAGAACCCGTAATCAAAGAGGAAATAAGCCTTTTACAGCTTAGAAGAGTTTCTTAAGAAACCTGTTGATCTCTTTTCCCACCTTTTCTTCTATCTCCGGGGTGACCATTGATTTGGCATCGAGCTTGACTTTTGGTGCATTGATGTCTCCTGTAACGATGACATCGCCGGGATACTTCTTCACTTTCAAGGCAAAGTGTGCATCAATAAGCTGTTTTTTGGAGTTGATTATGAACTTCTTGCTTGTGAGGTTGACACGTTCGCTTTGCATCTTCAGATCGGACCTGATGATTTCATTATCAATTATACTGTTCAGGCTGCCTTTATTGAAACGCTCTTTTGTCAGATCGGTGCGGGTAAGTCCGTGAATGAGATCTGTCATCTGTGAAGGCTGTAGTCTGGCTTTTTCGAAACGGCTCTGAAGTTTTCCCTGTTTTGTCTGTGTGTTATAGACCAAGGTACCATTGACCGGTGCATCGATGACTTGCGGATAGCCTAGCATCTCAAGTACCTTGATCGCATGCAGCTCTTTGAAAGAGAGGTCAACTTTTTCATCGACAACCTTGGCATCGACCTTTCCTTCAAAGATATTCGAATGGGCCGTAATCGTGAGTTTTTTATCTTTCTTTATCTCGCCGTTTGCTCTGACTTTTCCGTAAAGTTTTTTGTCGATGAGTGTTTCGATTCTTTCCAAAGAAGGAACAAAGAGATCGTAATCGGTGTCAAACGAGGCTGTTTTGATATTATAGTCCGTCTTGTGCATCTTTAAGGTCGCAAGATTAGAGTTAAGAGTCGTCTTTGCCTCTAGGTTGCTGTTTTTGATACTGGCCTCACTGACAAGGTCAAATTTTGTGTAGGGAAGTTTGATGTCAAAGGATTTGGCAATCTGTTTGGAGTGGGCTATGCCTTTGTCAATTTTTAGGGTGAGTTTTCCATTGAGTGGCTCAAATGTATCAAGAGCAGCGGTCAGACCCAGTCTGCCTTCTGCATAAGAAGGCTCACCAAGGAGGTAGAGCAGTTCCTCAACCGAGGCATTGCCTACTTTGAGATTCAGATGTGTCGGTTTAAAGTCACTCAATCGGACCTTGTAAGAGGTCCTGGAGTGTGCCAGGTCACTGTTCCCATCGATCGTTAAATTCTGCTGTTCACCTTGTATCTTTCCTTGTGTAAAAAACGGACCGCGTAAAGGTGCATTGAGGATACTTTCTAAGAGTGCCAACTCTCTGATGTCTACCCTGT
>JBFEWG010000190.1:0-1859 GCA_041546465.1 Sulfurimonadaceae bacterium | reverse complement strand
GCGGATGTGGTGAAATTGGTATACACGCTAGACTTAGGATCTAGTGCCGCAAGGTGTGGAGGTTCAAGTCCTCTCATCCGCACCATTTAATCATTCAATAGTAAAATCCCCCTAAAAACAAATATTAAAAAGCTAGAAAACAGAAATATTTTCTACTCTATTTACATAAAGGAAAACCTATGGCATATATCGATTTAACAGCAGCAACCTTCAATGAAACCCTTGATAACAATGAAATCGTCATCATCGATTTTTGGGCAGAATGGTGTGGTCCGTGTAGACAGTTTGCACCTATTTTTGAAAAAGTAGCAGAAAACAATCCTGATATCACCTTTGCTAAGGTCAACACTGAAGAGCAGCAAGCATTGGCAGCCCAGTACGGGATCCGTTCTATCCCGTCACTCATGGTCAGCCGAGACGGTATTATTTTGCTTAATCAGGCCGGCATGCTGCCTGAAGAGGCTTTTGATAAACTTATTAGTCATGTCAAAGGTCTTGATATGGATCAGATCCGTGAAGAGATTGCCAAAGAAGAGGCAGAGGACAACTAACACTTTACAGTGTTATGGAGGTCAAACATTCACGACCTCAGAGCAATTTTTCAACGATTATGCCCGAAGAGTCGTGTTCAAAAAGATTACTCGACAGGGTCTTCTGGAGTATTAGGATTTTTCGTGACCGCTTTACGGACATCCTCATTTTCGTCTTCACGCAAGATATCCAATATCTCAAGCGGCGTGTTCGGATTTACAGCAACCGATGATCTGGTATTTTCATCTTCACTCTCACTGAGTTTGATCAAAAGTCCTACCGGAGTGTTCGGATTTCCGCCGATCCAGTATGACATGTCACTGTCCTTGCTCAATTCAAGCAGTACCTCAACCGGCGTGTTCAGATGCTCAGCGACAAACTGCTTGACCAATGGTGTCTCATCTTCACTTAATCGTGCCAGGGTCTCTGGCGATGTATTCATATGTGCCGCAACACGCACACGGATGAATGGGTTCTCATCAGTACTCAACTGATCAAGCACCTCGGCAGATGTACTTTCATCTTGAACCAAGGCTAATACTTCTGTATTTATCATAATTATTTACCTTTTATCGTTGTTAATCTGTTTGACTGATTAATCCATTGGGCGAATTGTAGCCTGTCCTCTCTTAAATGTTAAAGCGTTAAAACTCTTTTGGACAAAGCACTAAAGTATTTTTCAACATGCATGCTTTGTCCTCCGGCATCCTGCAAACTTTTTTCACTTTTAAGTGAACTTACATTATCATGGCACAATCAATTATGAAGGAAAAACCTTATGGACAGCGCTATTGATATAAGTTTCAAAGTGACGCCAGCGCAAAAAGAGACAATAGAGCTTAGAGCAGCTGAGAATGGCTTTGACGATGTCTATACCTACATCAAAGTCGTTGCCCTCAAAACCCAGGCATTCAACCTGACCTCGGCAGGAGTATCAAACCTGGAACCGACAATCGAGCTCAGTTTCAAGGTGACCCCTTTACAAAAGACACGACTTGATGAGAACATGAAGGAGAGTGAATGCGAAGATATGGCAACTTATCTGCGCTATGTTTCTTTGCATGCCGTAGTCAGTGCCGTCATAGAAGTTCGCTCGACAGGTGGTCTTGACGACATGTTAAAGCGTATTGCCGACAGCCGTAAGTCATAACGTTTAAAACAGTTTGTCAAGGTATTCACATTAGCCTTTAAATAGTTTTATATATATCATCCTTCCCTTACATCAGCAGTAAGTATAAACTTTTATAGCTATAATATTTTTTTCAAACCTTATTTTATGGAGATTCAATGCTGATCCAAGAGCAAGAAGTACAACAAGTAGCCAATGC
>JBFEWG010000142.1:0-4915 GCA_041546465.1 Sulfurimonadaceae bacterium | reverse complement strand
TCGGTTGAGGCGACGGAAGAGATAGAGAGTGTCGCGAAGATGTTTGAGCAGTATGACCTCTCTGTTTTACCGGTTCTCGACTGGCAGGGTAAACTAGTCGGCAGGATCACCTCGGATGATATCTATGACGTCATCGAAGAGAAGGCAACGGAGCAGATCTATAACCTTGCGGGGGTCAACGATGAGGCAGAACAGGAAGAGAAACTTGTGGGTGTCTTTAAAAAACGTGCGTCCTGGCTGGGGATCAATCTTATCACAGCAATCCTTGCCTCTATCGTCATCGGTTTTTTTGACAAGACCTTGATGGCATTCATCCCTCTGGCTATTTTGATGCCCATTGTAGCTTCCATGGGAGGTAATGCAGGTACACAGACACTGACAGTTATGGTGCGTAGGATGGCCCTGGGGGATATCGACCTCGAAAATGCAAAAGAGGCGATAAAAAAAGAGTTTCTTGTCGCACTGTTCAACGGGCTTCTTTTTGCTGTCATTGTCGGTGTTATGGCATATTTCTGGTTTCACATCGAACTTCTGGGCTTTGTCATCGCTTTGGCCATGATCTTCAATCTTTTGGTTGCGGGTCTTTTCGGTGCACTTATCCCGCTTTTTTTAAAACGTCTGAACATTGATCCGGCTGTCGGCTCGACAGTCTTGCTGACAACGGCAACGGACGTGCTCGGTTTCTTTAGTTTCTTAGGCTTGGCCGCTCTAATATTATGATCACGGATATTAAACTCACTGCCTGTGAAGCATCTGATTTTGTCAAGACCCAGCGTATGCATTACAAACAAAAAGGCATTGAAAAAGCCTGGGATATGGTACATGTCCATGACAGCGTATCTATCCTGATCTATCATAAGGATAAACATGCTTTTGTCCTTGTGAAACAGTTCCGTCCCCCTGTTTACCTTAACAATAAAGACGGCTTTACGTACGAATTGTGTGCCGGAATTGTCGATAAAAATAGCAGCCTGGATCAGATCGCCAAAGAGGAGATCGATGAGGAATGCGGGTATGATGTGGCACTTGAGAAGTTAGAACGGGTCACCTCCTTTTATACGGCAGTCGGTTTTGCCGGAGCACAGCAGACACTATATTACTGTGAAGTCGATGAAAGTCATAGAGTCCATGAGGGTGGCGGCGTACACGTCGAAGATATAGAAGTGGTTTATCTGGATGTAGATACAGCCCAGAAGTTTATATTGGATGAGAGTAAAAGCAAGACACCGGGACTGATGTATGCGATGATGTGGTGGTTTGAGAAGAATGCTCAATAAGCTTGTGTATTGATGTAATAAAGAGTGCTGTATAATACGGTGTTAAAAGAGGTAGCGATACCTTAGAGAACAAGATGAAAAGTTTCATGTTTTTGTGTAAAATAAATAGATTGGGATGATCTGATGAAATCTGATAAAGTATTCAACAAACCGATAAAGAAACAGTTTGAATTTGATGAAGAGGTTGCTGTCGTTTTTGATGACATGCTCTCGCGATCTGTGCCTTTTTATGATGAAGCGATGAAACTGACTGCGCATTTTGCTATGATCAATGTGGGCGAGGGTGAGCGTGTGTATGACCTGGGTTGTTCAACAGCCTCTTTACTTTTACAGATCGAGAGAGATGCAGAGCATGAGATCAAACTTATCGGCATTGACAACTCTCAGGCGATGCTGGATCAGGCTTCTAAAAAACTTCATGCTTTTAATTCTAAGATAGAACTGGAATGCGGGGATATTCTGAGTTTTGATTATAAAGAAGCGGCGGTGATCTGCAGTAATTATACTCTGCAGTTCGTACGTCCGCCTGTACGTGCTGAGTTTGTTAAAAAGATATATGATGCACTTAAGCCAGGGGGACTTTTTATCTTCAGTGAAAAGATCATCTCGAAAGACAGCGCCTTGAACAAGCAGATGATCGACACCTATTATGACTATAAAAAAGCACAGGGCTACAGCGAATATGAGATCATGCAAAAACGCGAAGCCCTGGAAAATGTACTTATTCCGTATACAGAAGAAGAGAATCTTCAGATGTTGAAAGAGGCTGGCTTTAGCCATTGTGAGTCGATCTTCAAATGGGTGAACTTCGAGACGTTCATCGCAAGGAAGTAGAGGTCTTACCAGACTACCTTATGTTCAGGTTCAACATGCTCAGTATGGGTGATTGCTTTTTTAGCTGATTCGTAGGCTTTGATCGTCCCCTCTTTGACATCGGCAAACTCGATGAGGTTCTCGTCACAATCCTTGTGATAATATCCGCGTGCATCATAATACTCCCGGCAGTCGTTATAATAGCTGGCAGATATCCCGCGTTTGTTCATACAACCGGTGAAAACTACAACAGTAATAATTAAAAATATGATATTCTTGTACATAATATTGTCCTATTGCATTTGCCAAGCAAAATCAGTACCATGAAAGAAGTGTATATGAACGTTATTGATATCTTTAAAACCATCTGCACAATTCCCCATTGCTCCCATCATAGTGAGAAGTTGAAAAGTTATATTGTCGATCAAGCCCAAGCTTACGGTTATGATGTCAAAGAAGACCGGGCAGGCAACGTTTTATGTTCCCATCCGGAAGCCAAACTTATCCTGCAGTCGCATTATGACATGGTCTGTATCGGTAAGGCGCCGGCTTTGGAACTCTATGAAGAAGGGGGGCGTTTAAAGGCGAAGGATAGCTCTTTAGGTGCGGACAACGGGATAGGAATAGCGATGATGTTGGCATTGATGAGCGAAGGCTCAAAGGTCTCTTCTCTCTTTACGGCGGATGAAGAGGTCGGACTCATAGGGGCGCAAAACATCGAGCTTGAGATCAAAGAGTCCGTGATGCTTAATCTTGATACGGAAGAGGAAGGTCATGTCTATATCGGATGTGCAGGTGGTGTGGACATTATTGCGAACAAACCCCTTCATCGAAAAGATATTGATGAGGCAGTGACCTCTTACGAGATCACAGCAGAAGGTTTTCCCGGAGGGCATTCGGGGGTGGATATACACAAGAATATTCCCTCCGCCATCAAGCATTTGGCCGCTTTTCTAGTGCATATACCGCATTATCTTATTGAGATCAACGGTGGAGAGAGACGAAACTCTATACCGAAACAGGCTTCTGCCATCATCAGTGTGCCTGCCGGTGTTATCCTTGACCATGAGGCAGAGAACATTCAGATCAAAAAACTGGAGACAACACATAAGCAGATGATAGCACAGGGGCATAAGGTCATCGAGATGATACATGCCTTTGCCCAGGGGGTACGTTCTATTAACGATGAGTTGAAGACCGTACAAAACAGTATCAACCTTGCTCTGATAAATACAGAGGAAGAAGTGTTAAAAGTCACGTTGAGTGCGCGTTCCATGGACAGTGAGGAGTTGATGCTCTTAGCGGACGAGACGATCTGCTTTTTTAAAGCCTTTGATTTTACAGCCAGGACGGAAGGAGCATATCCGGCATGGAAACCGGAGGTCAATACCTTTGCCCAGCAGGTGCAAAAGGTCTGTCAAAAACATTTTGAAAAAGCGGATTTTATGGCGATCCACGCGGGACTTGAATGTGCATTGTTGAAACAGTATGTTCCGCATCTTGACATCGCATCAATCGGTCCAAACATCTTTGATCCGCATTCTTCGCGAGAGTCAGTTGAGATCGCGTCTGTCGAGAGGGTCTTTGAGGCACTCAAAGAGATCGTAAAGGAGAACGCTTGAGCTTAAAGATACTGACCTTAACCTTTTTACTGATGTTAAGTGGAGGATGTACGGTACTGACTGTCGGTGCGGCTTCGGCCATAGGCGGGACTTACTATGTCAGCGGTGAGATCAAGGCCTCCTACCCGGTATCGATCCAGCATCTCTATGATGTGACGCTCTATACCTTCCAGGAAGAGGGTGTCAAAGTCATCTCTGTCTCAAATACAAGAGATGATGCTGATATCGTCGGCGAGCTCGGTGATGGTGAGAAAGTCTCCGTACATATCTATTATAACAAGGAAGAGCAGGGAACATTAGGTGTCCGTATCGGTGATATTGGAGATGAAAAACGAAGCAGGGAACTGCTTAAAAAGATGGAAAGATATATCTAGCTGATATATCTTGAATTATGCCGGTTTAAACGACTTTTTCGTCTTGCAAAACTCCTGCATAAAACACTCCGAATCACATTTCGGGTTCTGTGCCGTGCAGATATAACGGCCGAAAAGGACCATGCCCTGGTGAAGCTGGTGAAGGTTTGTCTTGAACTTCTTTGCCAACTCCTCTTCTGTCTTCAGTGCCGTCTTAGCATCACTCAGTCCCAATCGGTGAGAGACCCGAAAAACATGGGTATCGACAGCCATCAGGTTCGCCTGTGTATATTCGATCATCACGACATGGGCAGTCTTCTGTCCGACGCCGGCAAGGGTGACGAGTTCTTTTTCATTCAGAGGTACTTCGCTGTCATAGACTTCGACGAGACGCTGTGCCATCTTGATGAGGTTGACGGCTTTGTTGTTAAAAAACGAGCAGGTGTTGATCAGGGCTTTGACATCGTCAAGCTCTGCATTGGCAAGGCTTACTGGGTCAGGGTATTTCTCAAAGAGAGCCGGAGTGATGACATTAACGCGTTTATCGGTACATTGTGCAGAAAGAGCGACAGCGATGACAAGCTCAAATGCATTGCGATAATTTAGTTCTGTTACGGCTTCATCGTATCGTTCAACAAAAGCCTCTTTGATGGCTTCGATCTCTTTTTTTGTTGCTTTTTTCATAAGCGTAAGTCTAGCAGAGAAAACTTTATTAAGTTTTTAGAACTTTATTCGATGTCACAAAATATGGATAAAACATCCGGAAAGTCGAAAATAAGAGACTCTTTTAACTCTCTTTTAAATATAATATACGATAATGAGTGAATTTTACACATCTCAAGGAATTTAT
>JBFEWG010000114.1:0-6343 GCA_041546465.1 Sulfurimonadaceae bacterium | reverse complement strand
GAAATTATATAAATAAGTAATATTTTTCAAAGAATATGATATATTATTCTGATTCGCACGCTTAAATGTAATAACTACATAAACCAAGCTGTATATTTTTAAAGGTTTTATATGGGAAAAGTAGAAGCACTGGATGAGGAATACCTTTTTCAAGGACGTGTCATTGTAAGTGAAACCGACCTTAAAGGCAATATCACTTATGCTAACAGAAAATTCTGTGAAATCTCAGGATATGACAAAGATGAGCTTATCGGACAGCCACACAACATGATCCGACATCCTGATATGCCTAAAGAGGCATTTCAAAAGATGTGGGAGACCATACAAGGTGGCCAAATCTGGCATGGACTCGTTAAAAATCTCCGTAAAGACGGGAAGTTTTACTGGGTCGAAACTGAGATCCTTCCATCAAAGGACAAAGACGGCAATGTGATAGCCTACGTAGCGGCACGCAGACCAGCGGCACGCAAAGACGTTGAAGAGACATCTGAAATGTATAGAAAAATGAAAGAAAAAGAACTCTAAAAAGGGGAGACATTGTTATTATATAACCAAAGAAAAGAGTTCGTCGGTATTGACGGAGACGACCTGGCAGGACTGGGTTTTAACAATATCGGTGAACTGCAAAACGAATCTCATGATTTTGCTGATCTTTTTGTAAAAAAACCTGGATTCATCCACAACTTCAAAAACTTTTCATGGATTGATTTCATCCTGCATAGCGAAACAGGTGAATCCAAAGCTATTATTCATGCGAAGGGCAAGAACTACTCCTGTACCTTGCACGTCGCCCCTTTTTATTTTACTTCAGATGAAAATGGTTTTGCCGTTATTATCAAAAACCTTCGTGCCCTAGCAGGAAGTGAAGACCTTCAAGCGACCCAGGCTCTGGAATCTACCGGCGGTATACAGGCATCAGCAAAACCGGAAACCACACCGCGCCCATCTACTCCGGAACCAACCGGGCATGAAATCTCTTTGGAAGAACTTCAACCTGCAAAAGCACCTCAGGAGAAAGTTCCAAGTTTTGATATGCCGCCTGAACCAGAACCGACTCTACCAAACTTTGAAGAGAGTCAGATCCAAGAACTTTCAGAGCCTGAACCGCTAGAAATCCCTGAACATGACAATTTAGACCTTGGGCTGTCACCTAAAGAGAACGAATTCGGTGCACCTGTCGATATCGACTTTGATGCACCGCTTACACTTGACGATGACATTATGATGGATGAGACACCTGAACTGCCATTGCAGGAAGAGATCATTTCCCCTGAGCCTGAACCAGAACCTGTAGCAGCGAAGAAAGAAGCGCCTATGCTTGGCGACTATGTCAGCTCTTCCGATGATAGTGAGCATCTGAGTGAACTGGTCAGATCAGGTACCTATGTCTATGAGCCGCAAATTGCTGCCGATGAATTAGGCCTTCCTGTTGATCTGATTGAAGAGTTCATCGGTGACTTTATTGACCAGGCACATGAATTTCATGATGATCTATATGCATCGGTCAAGACGGAAGACTTTGACAATGTACAAATCCTTTCACATAAACTGAAAGGTGTTGCGGCAAACCTCCGTGTAGAGGATGCCTTTGATGTATTAAGTGTCGTCAATACGTCTAAGGATGCTGAAGAGATACTTCCAAATCTGAATCAGTTCTATAAAATCATTGCAAAACTTGAAGGTAAGGAGCTTCCGGAAGAGTCGGCACCTGTTGCAGCCTCACCTGCGCCTGAAGCAGCACCAATGGTTGAAGATGACATGGATCTCTCTATTGATATCAAGCAACCTGACGACGGGCCAATGCTCATTGATGAAGATGTCACCCCTGTCTCACATGAACTTCCTGAAGATTCACCGTTGAGCGTAGACGAAGATGACCTTTACGGTGACCTTATTGCTGAACCAAAAAGTTTTGATGAGCCGATCTCAAATGAGCCTGCACCAGATCTAGCACTGGATGACGACCTCTATGATGACCTTCTGGGCACGGCTGATAATACAGATGAACCTGCTGAGGCATTTGCAGAGGTTCCGATGTCCGAGACATTGGATGATGATATCTACGGTGATCTACTGGGGACAGAAGAGACTCCTGTTGCTGTGGAGGAGCAAACCACTCCTTCAGTGGAGGTACCGACGCTTAATATCGATGAAAACCGTACAGCCAACGAACTCGGAATCCCTGTTGACATCGTAAAAGACTTTATTCAGGACTTCAAAGAGCAAGTCGCATCACACAGAGCTGATTTCGATAATGCACTGACCAGCGGGAATATCAAAGAAGTCAATAAGACAGCTACACTCCTAAAAGGGATGAGTGATAACCTTCGCTTAAATGAGATTTCAGAAGTTCTCAAACAACTTCAACAAGAAAACAATATCAACAACACTGCCCAGGCACTTGCTACACTGCAAGCCTATGCAGATCAATTATAAAGGTAGGTAAACCATGCAAATAGGTCTTAAAGCCAGACTAAGGCTGATCAGTTTCTTCCCAATCGTTATGCTGATTGGGATTGCAAGTTATTACGTATATGTTTCATATATCGGTTATGACTCGGCAATTAAACTACAAAGTAAACTTGATGAAAACAAACAGTTAAATGAGCTGATCGGGGATCTCTCACGTGAACGCGGTATGACCGTAATGTACATGGGGAACAGTTCAGACGCAACAGCAGAATCACTTAAAAGTCAGCGTATCAATGTTGACAAACAGGTCGCTGCCTATATCAGACACCTGAAATCAACCAATTCTCTGCATAACCACACAGGAGAAGGTGTCTGCTTAGCTTGTAAAAGTATCAAAGCGATTGAAGCGAACTATAGTACTATCGTCGAAGTCCGTCCTCTTGTTGATAATCAAAATGTCGAATTTCAGGAGATCTTTTATGATATCTACGGAAACGCTCAAAACCAGATTATCAAAGAACTTGAGGAGATCAGTAACTATCAACTGGATGAGAGGATCACGTCCATTGCGACGACTTACCTTATCCTGGCAAAGGCAAAAGAGTTTACCAGTTCAGAACGTGACTTCATTACCTATGCCCTTGCACGTTCAACAAAGTTTGACTCCGAAGAGCTGAATGTCTGGTTGACACTTATCGGTAAGGCGGATGCAATCAACTATAATGCCCTGGCAGATACTGATCTTAAATCGCAATTGAAAGCACTATTTGATGATGAGGATAATGCCGAGCTTTTTGAGGATATCACCTTAGAGCGTGCAGAGATCATGCAAGCAGTCAATGACGGGCTATATGCTACCGAAGCAGGTATCTGGTTTACGATGCTTTCTGAAAAGGTCAACCTCATTGATGAAGCAGAACAGATCCTACTTAGTGCAATGGATGCCGAGTCAGAAATATTCAAACAAGAACAGCTACAGATCCTGATTATCTCGATCGCTATCTGGGCATTGGCTATTCTTGGTGCGATCTTCGGTATCCTTCTTTCGAGTGATATCGCAAGAAACATCAAAAACCTTGAGACGATCTTGCAACGTGTTGCAACGGATACCCATGAAGGTGATGAGCTCTCTTCTTCAGAAATTGCCAGCCATATCAACCTTGATACGACCAAGGGTACAGCACAGGCATACCAACTTCTTGAGACTATTATTGAACAGACACGCCGCGATAAAGAATTCGCGATGGAAGCATCAGAAGCGAAATCAATGTTCCTTGCTAATATGTCACACGAAATCCGTACACCGCTTAACGGTATCGTCGGTTTTACCGAACTGCTGAAAGATACAGCCCTGCATGATGAGCAGCGTGAGTTCGTTGATATTATCGAAAAGTCTTCTGAGAACCTTCTTGAAATTATCAATAATATTCTTGACCTCTCTAAAATTGAATCAAATAAACTTGAGATCGAAGATATCGTCTTTAATGCGCAAGAAGAGTTTGAATCGGCTGTTGAAGTCTATGCAGTACGTGCGTCTGAGAAACATATCGACCTCGGTTGTTTCATCGATCCGGAACTTGAACGTCCGATCAAAGGGGATCCGACGAAGATCAAAGAAGTCGTCATCAACCTTCTTTCGAATGCAGTCAAGTTTACTAACAGTGGCGGAGCCATTACCGTTGATATTCGCAGATTACCATGTGAAGAAGAGAACACTGCCCGTGTCAAGTTTAGTGTAAAAGATAGCGGTATCGGTGTTACTAAAGAGCAAAAAGACAAGATCTTTGATGCCTTTGGTCAAGCTGACTCCTCCATTACACGTAAATATGGTGGTACAGGTCTTGGTCTTACGATCTCAAGTAGCTTCATCGATCTTATGGGTGGTAAACTCGATCTTGAATCCGAACCGGGTCAAGGTACGACATTCTTCTTTACACTTGATTTTGAAGAGATCGAAACGCTTAATGAATCAATGCGTAACCAATATTCAAACATCAATGCTGTCATCCTTGAGAGTGACAGTAAGAAAAAAGTTCAAGACGCGAACTTACGTCAATACCTTGATTTTTACGGTGTCTCTTATGCAAGCTTTAAAAATATTAATGAGCTTAAAAAACTTGAGCAAAAGATCTCTTATGATCTGATGTTCGTCGATTACGACTATGCTAATGAAGAGATGCTTAAAGAATATGTCAAACATCCTGAGCACATGGTTCTTGTGACAAAATCATACTACATGAAAAAGATCGAATCGCTTAACCTGAACATCTTTAAAGTCATGTATGAGCCAATGAACGCTACGAAAGTACGTTCTGCCTTGGCAGCTCACGATGTTGAAGAGTTTAACCAACCTAAGGTAAAAACAATTCAAAAACGTAAATATGATGAAAAGACATCGCGTTTTGATGCCAAAGCTCTTGTCGCAGAAGACAACCTTATTAACCAAAAATTGATCAAGCGTACACTTGAAGACATCGGTTTTGATGTCACTCTGGCTAACAATGGACTTGAAGCCTTTGAAAAACGCAAAAACAATCAGTTTGATGTCATCTTTATGGATATCCAGATGCCAGTACTTGATGGTGTCGAGGCAACCCAGGAGATCTTGGAGTATGAAGAAGACTATAATGTACAACACACTCCAATCATCGCATTGACTGCAAATGCTCTTAAAGGCGACCGTGAACGATTCATGGGTGCAGGTATGGATGAATATACGACAAAACCTCTTGTCCGTAGTGAGATCATTTCGCTGCTCAATCACTTTATTGGACACAAAATCGTTGATGCCAAGGATATCGAAAACGCACCTGTAGCTGAAAGTGCACCGGAACCGGTTGCCGAAGTAGCGGCAACTCCTGTACCTGAAGAACCTGTAACACCTGCACCTGCTGCTGCGGCTTCAGACAGTGTCCTTGACACGGTTCTCAATGATGATGACTTTAATGTGGACCTCAGCCTTGATGAGATGAGCCTTGAGATTGAACCTACGGTTGAGGCACCTGTCATGGAAGAACCTGCCCCTGTTGTTGAAACAGCAAGCCTTGAAATAGAGGATGATCTGTATTCGGACGATACAGCCGATATCGCTCCGGTTTCCAAATATGATGCGGATATCCTGCTTGCCAAGAAAAGTTCGTTTGAGAACCGTCTGTTCAAATCTCTCTTGGATGACCTTGGTTATACATCCATGGTCGTTGACGGTGTGGATGCCCTTCAGGAAGCTGTCCGTTCAAAACGATTCAAGCTTGTTCTCTTTGACAAAGAGAGTGATGGCCTTGATATCGCTCAACTTGCTGAGAACATCAAAGTACAAGATGAAGACACAGCCCTTGTGCTGATGATCGATCCGGCACTGGATGCAGATGAACGTGATGCGAACTACGTTCATGAAATCATCAAAAATGTAATTAATAAGGACCTTCTACGTCTGGTCTTTGAAAAATTTATCTAGGGGAAAACTATGAGTAAAATTAAAGTTCTAGCTGTTGATGATGACATGATCAACTTGAAACTGATGAAATCTATGTTGCTTAAAACACCAAATGTTGCAGAGGTCATTGAAGCAAAGAATGGTGCTGACGCACTTGATGTCTTAAAATCTCAAAGTGATATCGGCCTTATCCTACTTGATATTATCATGCCGGTCATGGGTGGTATCGAGGTACTTAAGATCGTTCGTGCAGACAGCAATTATAAGAATATCCCTGTTATTGTTTTAACAACAGATGAAACAAAAAAGAGTGAAGCATTGGAATGTGGAGCAAATGACTTTGTCATGAAACCTGTACGTTCTGAGGTTGTAGCAGAAAAAATCGAACGTCTTATCAACCTCTAATCTCTTTTAGAAGGAGGAAAATCTCTTCCTTCTAATCTTCTTCGTCATACTCTAATCAACAAGTACAATATCCAGAACTTCTTCAATCCGTTT